>NZ_RZSC01000174.1:0-9651 GCF_003998155.1 Mesorhizobium sp. M1E.F.Ca.ET.063.01.1.1 | reverse complement strand
CCAGCGCGGCACTGATGCGCTGCATGGCGGCGACGGGCCGCTCCGGGTGGCGGAGCAGCAGGAGCCGCGCCCGATCGCAAAAGCCTTTGTCGAGGCTTGCGGAGAAAACCAGATCAGGCGCAACGAGGACTTCAACGGGCCGGAGCAGGAAGGGGCGGGGCTCTACCAAGTCACGCAGTTCTGGGGTGAGCGTCGCAATGGCGAGCGCTGCTCTGCAGCCGCCGCCTATCTGCATCCGGCGTTCGGAAGGCCGAATCTCACCGTCGTCACCGGCGCGCATGCGACAGGCGTCTGGCTCGACGGCAAGCGCGCCAAGGGCGTGCGGTATCGCATCGGCAGAGGCGAAGCGGTAGCGGAAGCGCGACGCGAGGTCATCCTTTGCGGCGGGGCGTTCGGCTCGCCGCAACTGCTTCTTCTGTCGGGCATCGGTCCGGCGGTTGAACTCGCGGCGCACGGCATCCCGCTCGTCCACGAATTGCCTGGCGTCGGCAGGAACCTGCAGGACCATCTCGACTTCATCCTGGCCTGGAAGTCGCGGGAGACGGATTTGATGGGCATCGGCCTCACCGGCATGCCGGGCCTGATCAAGCATATGCTGCGCTGGCGCAAGGATGGCACCGGCATGATTGCCACGCCCTATGCGGAAGCCGGCGCCTTCCTCAAATCCGATCCGGCCATCGAGCGTCCCGATCTGCAATTGCATTTCTGCATCGCCATCGTCGACGACCATGGCCGCAAGCTGCATATGGGCTATGGCTTTTCCTGCCATGTCTGCGTGCTTCGACCGTATTCGCGCGGGGAGGTGGGGCTGATGAGCGCGGATCCGCTGGCGCCGCCGCGCATCGACCCGCGCTTCCTCCAGGACGAGCGCGATGCCGACCTTCTGCTCAAAGGTGTTCGGATGACGCGCGCCATATTGGAGGCGCCGGCGCTGGCGAAGTATCGCAAGAAGGAGATCTATACGGCCGGCGCCGCCAGCGATGCCGAGCTGATGGCGCATATCAGGGCGCGCGCCGATACGATCTATCACCCCGCCGGCACCTGCAAGATGGGCGTCGACGACATGGCCGTGGTCGACCCGATGCTCAGGGTTCGCGGGCTGGAAGGGCTGCGTGTGGTCGATGCCTCGGTGATGCCGACCCTGGTCGGCGGCAACACCAACGCGCCCACGATCATGATCGCGGAGAAGGCCGCGGACATGATCCGCGCGGCCGCCTGATCGCGGCCTCTTGGTCAGACCAGGGTGATCGATTTTCCCTCAGCCTGGCCAGCATTGCCGGCTTGCTGACAGGATCGAGTCTATCTGGTCAGACCACTTATGCGATTTGCACTTCCCCTTACGTCGTCTTGACCTTAGGATAGGGTTATTATTTCGCACCCCGAAATAAATAGCCAGCAAAGGGAGGAACCGGCATGGCAGGCAAAAGGATTTTGATGCTCGTTGGCGAGTTCAGCGAGGAATATGAGATTTTCGTCTTTGAGCAGGCCATGCATGCGGTCGGCCACACCGTCCATGTCGTGTGCCCCGACAAGAAGGCCGGCGACGTGCTCAAGACCTCATTGCACGACTTCGAGGGCCATCAGACCTATACCGAAAAGCTCGGTCACGACTACATCCTCAACAAGACCTTCGCCGAGGTGAATCCGGCTGACTACGACGCCGTCTACGCCGCCGGCGGGCGCGGTCCGGAGTACATTCGCATCGACAAGCGCGTGCAGGCGCTGGTCAGGCACTTCCATGAGACCGGCAAACCGATCTTCACCATTTGCCACGGCGTCCAGATCCTGATCGCTGTCGATGGCGTCGTGCGCGGCAGGCAAGTAGCGGCGCTGCATTATTGCGAGCCCGAAGTGACGCTCGCCGGCGGCACCTATGTCGACGTTGCGCCGACCGGCGCGCATGTCGACGGCAATCTGGTGTCGGCCAAGGGATGGCCCGGGCTTGCCGCTTTCATGCGGGAATGCCTGAAGGTGCTCGGCACCGAAATCCGTCATGGTGAAGCGCTTATGCGCGACGAGCGCAGGGCAGCCTGACGCCTTCCGCGCCTCGCCCCGCTAGCTTCCCATGTAGGCGAGTTTCATAGGGCGGCAGGCTATGGATGCCGTTCGCCGCCCACTTCGCCCCCTTCTGCCTCGTCGAGGCGGTCGAGCAGGTCCGTGAGCCGCTTTGGCACTTCTTTTTCCAGGCGAAATGCCGGCAGCGTGCGCAGGAAGCGTTTCGTCGCTTCGGTGCCGACGCGCCGCCTTATATCGGCGGCAAGTTTGGCGCGCCTATTGCTGTCGTTGCCGTTCATGTCCCAAAATCCTGTGTCGACTTCGAAACTCCCGCGCCCGGCAATGGTTCCCGCATCGACCCTTGCAGGCAAGCAAAGCCGTTCGGTACGGTAAAGTTTGAATTAATCTGGAACGACCGGGAGATGGCGCCGCCGGGGCTTGCCCCTTGATTTTTGGCCTTCAAACCTCGATATCGGGCGCAAATCCAAACCAATCCGAATGACGGGAAACGGCGATGAGCGACCAGGCAAAAGACGAACGCGCGCCCGAGGAAATCGAAGCCACCCAGGCTTCCGGCGCCCAGGCTTCCGGCGAACGCGCGGAAGGCGGCGTCGACGGCGACTACGAAGCGCTTGTGCGGCTGCTGAAGGAAAACGAGGAACTGAAGGACCGCGCGCTTCGCATAGCTGCCGAAATGGAGAATTTGCGTCGCCGCACCGCGCGCGACGTGCATGACGCGCGCGCTTACGCGGTGGCCAACTTCGCCCGCGACATGCTGTCGGTGTCAGACAATCTGCGCCGCGCGCTGGATGCCATCCCGGCCGAGGCCAAGGCCTCCGGCGATGCCGGCTTCAAGGCGCTCATCGAGGGCGTCGACCTCACCGAGCGCGCAATGCTGTCGGCGCTCGAGCGGCACGGCGTGAAGAAGCTCGCGCCCGAAGGCGAGAAGTTCGACCCCAACTTCCATCAGGCGATGTTCGAGGTGCCCAACACAGACGTTCCGGCCGGCACCGTCGTCCAGGTCGTGCAACCCGGCTATTCGATCGGCGATCGCGTGCTGAGGCCAGCGATGGTCGGCGTTTCCAAGGGTGGTCCAAAGGCGGCCGCCGAGGCGCCGGTCGAACCAGGCCCGGTGAACGAGCAGGCCGAGAAGGATGCTTGATAGCGAATAGTGAGTAGCGAATAGCGAATAGCGAAGCTGGCTACCAACCGCACAGCTTCGTGGTATTCACTACTACGCGCTATTCGCTACTCACTATTCGCTCACCCATGAATCCCATCGAACTGCTCGACTATGCCGGCGTTGCCGTCTTCGCGGCGACCGGCGCGCTCGCCGCGTCGCGCAAAGAGCTCGACATCATCGGCTTCCTGTTCCTGGCCAGCGTCACCGGCATCGGCGGCGGGACGCTGCGCGACGTCATCCTGAACCTGCCGGTGTTCTGGGTCGCAAACAGCGGTTATGTGCTGATTTGCGCCGTCGTGGCGGTGCTCGTTTTCTTTAGCGCCTATCGCGTCGAATCCCGCTACAAGCTCTTGCTCTGGCTCGATGCCATCGGACTGGCCGCCTTCGCGGTGATGGGAGCCGCAAAGGGCCTGGCGATCACCGGCTCGCCGGTCGTGTCCGTCGTCACCGGGGTGCTCACCGCGACCTTTGGCGGCATATTGCGCGACCTGCTCGCCGGCGAGCCTTCCGTGCTGCTGAGACCCGAGATCTATGTCACGGCGGCGCTTGCCGGGGCAGCGCTCTTCACGCTCTGCGACCTGGTCGGCATGCCGGCGCTGCCATCCAGCCTGCTCGGCTTCGCAGCCGCCTTCCTGGTGCGCGGCGGGGCGCTCAAATTCGGCTGGTCGTTTCCGGCCTATAAGAGCCGGCCTGGGCGGAGGCCGGAAGATATTCCGTAGAAGAGCGAATAGCGAATAGGGAGTAGCGAATAGGGTTGTTACGACCAACCCAACATCGTTTACTTCTATTCGCTATTCGCTATTCGCTATTCGCTATTCGCTATTCGCTATTCGCTATTCGCTATGCCGCGAAGCGCTGGCCTTCACCGCCATAATAGTTGACGTAGCGGGCGCCGATCTCCTTGACCGGCATGACGACGAAAACGTCGACCGTCGAGAACTCGTGGTCGATGACGCAGCCGTCGCCGATGCGGGCGCCGACGCGCAGATAGCCTTTGACCAGCGGCGGCATCGCGGCGATCGCGGCCTTGGCGTTCACCGCCTCGATCGGCATCAGGTCCATGGAGCAGTAACGGCTGGCCACCGCCCGCACATCCCAGGCCTGATCGGTGCGGCAATGATGGGCGAGATAGGTGAGCGCCTCGGCATGCGCCGCCGGCACGATGCCATGGAAGGAGGCACAGCCGGTCATCACGCCGATGTCGTAGTGGTTGATGTAGGCCCAGATGCCTTGCCAGAGCGCCTCGATGGTGCGCTTGGACCGATATTCCGGAAGCACGCAGGAACGGCCGAGCTCAAGGAAGCGCTGGCCCGGATGGCGCGCGACCAGCTTGGTCAGCTCGAACTCGCCCTCGGAATAGAAGCCGCCGGCGGCCGTGGCGATCTCCTGCCGCAAAAGGCGGTAGGTGCCGACGATACGGCGGTGCTCGGGGCCGGGAAGCGACGTGTCGAGAACCAGGAGATGGTCGCAAAGCGGGTCGAAACGATCGGCGTCGCGCCGGCTCTGCGCCTGGAACAGATCCTTCCTCGCGCCAAGCTCGTCATAGAATACCCGGTAGCGCACTTCCTGAGCGGCGGCGATCTCGGCCTCGTTGCGGGCGAGCCGCACCTCGAGGTTGCCGATACGGCCCAGCGGAGCGCCGCTTGCGACGGCATCGGCGGTACGCGCGCCGAGCAGGGCGCTGGCGTTCGGCCGAGTATCGCATTCAGGCATGACTGTATGCACGAGTGATTCTCCTTCGAGCCATCCCTCTTGGCACGGGGATACGGTGTAGGTGCAACAGGATTGTGACAGTACCGTGATATGGCGGGGCCGGCAATACTTCGTCGGCTGGACAATACCCTCAACCGGCTATCTTATGGATGTGAAAGCCAGGCAATCCAAGGCGTTCGAGAAGCCCTAAAAAAAATCGTTATGCCGCAACCTGGCCCTCGACGGCCTGGACGAGCGCATCGGGGTCGAGGGGCTTGGTGACGAAGCCGCTGGCGCCATGGGCCAGCACGCTGTGGCGGGTCTTTTCCTGGCTGTCGGCGGAAAGAACCATGATCGGGATCGGCGGCACGGCCATTGCCTCCTCATGGCGGCGGATGGCGGCGATCGCGTCCAGACCGTCCATCACCGGCATGTGCAGGTCCATCAGAACCACGTCGAAGCGGTGCTTGAGACCGGCGTCGGTGACGGCTTCGACCGCGGCCTTGCCGTTGCCGACGATCTTGACGCGATGTCCGGCCTTGAGCAGCGTGGCGCGGGCGAGCATTGCGTTGATGTCATTATCCTCTGCGATCAGCACGGACAGGCTCTGGTCACGACGGCGGACGGACGTGGCGCCGCGCGGCTCCGGATGCGGCTCGGCGGGCGCGGGCACATGGCTGGTCAACAGCACGCGCAGCAGTGTTTCGCCGCGCACCGGCCGGGCGAGGAACGTCGCGTAACCGCTGGCGCGGAATTCGCCAAGCATGCCGCGGTCGGTAGGCGCAATCAGGGTGATGGCTTCGCAATCGGCAAAGCCGCTCTGGCGCAGGCGCTTGAGCAGGCGACCGTCGCTGTTTTCGAGCGCGGCGTCGACCAGAAGCACGTTGCAGCTTGCGGCGAATGACGCGGCCTGCTCCGGCGTCGCGGCGATCTCGACGGCGCCGCCATGGGCGCGGATTGTGCGGGCGATGGCATCGGCCTCGACAGCGTTCTTCGATACGATGACCGCGCGCCGGTCCGAGAGGATGCTCTGGCGATATTGCGGCGGCTCCGTTGCCGCGGTCGCAGGGATATCGAAGACGAATTCGGATCCTTCGCCGAGCCGGCTCGAAACCGAAATCGTGCCGCCCATGGCGTTCACCAGCCGCTTGGAGATGGCAAGGCCGAGACCCGCGCCGCCATGCACCCGGGTCGAAGTGCCGTCGGATTGCTCGAACTCCTCGAAGATGCGCTCCATGTCCTCTTCGCGCAGCCCCGGGCCGGTGTCGGCGATGGTGAAGCAGATGCGGTCCGTGCTCTCGGTGCGGGCGCGCGCGACGGTGAGCAGCACGCCGCCGGCATCGGTGAACTTGACGGCATTGCCGATGAGGTTGAGCAACACCTGGCGCACGCGGCCGGGATCGGCGGTGATCATCTGCGGCACGTCGGGCTCGACATGACAGCCGAGGCCGATGTTCTTGGAGAATGCCTTCGCCGCCATGAGCTCGATGATGTTGTCGGCGATCTCGCGCAGCGACGTCGGCTGCGGCTCGGGGTCGAAGCGGCCGGCCTCGATCTTGGAATAGTCGAGCAGGTCCTCGATCAGGGCGAGCAGCGCGCTCGCCGATGTCGAGACGGCGCCGACATAGGTGCGCTGCTCCGGCGAAAGGTCGGTATCGGCAAGCAGCTTCGCCATTCCCATGATGCCGTTCATCGGGGTGCGGATCTCGTGGCTGACGGTGGCGAGGAAGCGCGACTTGGCTTGGCTCGCATATTCGGCCCGCTCGCGGGCAGTGATCAGCGACGATTCAGCGCGCTTGCGGGCCGTGATGTCGCGGGCGATCGCGCGATGCGAGACAGCACCCGTATCCCTGTCGCGCACCGACAGCTCGATCCATGAGAACCAGCGCGGCCCGTTCGGCGTGCGGATGGCGACATCGGTGGAGCTCAGGCACTCGTGGTCCGAGAAGGCGGCGTCGGGCACGATGCCGACGTCAATGCCGAGCTCGGAAAGCGTCTTGCCGGCAAGATTGCGCTGGTCGACGTCGACTAGGGAGGCAAAGACCTTGTTGGCGTAGACGATATGGCCGTCGCGGTCGCGATGGACGACGAGATCGCCTAGCGCGTCGATCAGGCCGCGAAAGCGCTCCTCGCTCTCCTGCATCTCCCACATTCGGTCGGCGAGCGTCTCGATCTCGGCGCGGCTGCGGGCGGCGGTCTCGTCGAGAAGAGCCGCGGTGCGGCGCTCGATCGTCCTGTTGCGCAGATGCATGGCGAGCCCGCCGAGACCCGTCACAAGGAGGCCAATGGTGATGAAGGTCGGCGCGCCGGTGAGATGCGCCAGCCCGGCCAGCACGCCGATGGCGACAATCGTCAGGAAGGGTAGGCCTTCGCGGCTGGCCGGCGGCAGTTCGGGAGCCAGCGGCGGCGGCGCGGCAAGCATCCGCCGCGGCGGCGCCTCCGAGCTCGGCTCGTCACCGCTCGCGACCTTGCCATCCTGCTCGATGCCGGAGTCCGCGATCATGCGCAAAGCTTGCCAGACAGAAATTATGGAAGGCTGCGACGGATCGTTCGAATTTTAGCGATCGCGGGATTTTCGCCGTTTCCGGCTACATATCGACGACCACGCGGCCCCTGATCTTGCCGTCGATAATGTCACGCGCGGCGTCGATGATGCCGTCGAAGCCGATCGACCGCGACAGGGTCGACAGCTTCTTGAGGTCGAGATCGGTGGCGATGCGGCGCCACGCCTCGAGGCGAACCGGTTTCGGCGCCATGACGGAATCGATGCCGAGCAGCGAGACGCCGCGCAGGATGAAGGGAGCGACGCTGGTGGGCAGGTCCATGCCGCCGGCCAGGCCGCAAGCGGCGATCGCGCCGCCGTAGGACGTCATCGAAAGCACGTTGGCCAGCGTGTGGGTGCCGACCGAATCGATGCCACCCGCCCAGCGTTCCTTGGCGAGCGGCTTTGCCGGCTGGCTGAGTTCCTCCCGCGAGATCACCTCGGCCGCGCCGAGGTCGATCAGGTAGGGACTTTCGGCATTGCGCCCGGTGGAAGCAATGACATGGTAACCGAGGGTGGAGAGGATCGAGATGGCGACCGAGCCGACGCCGCCGGCAGCCCCCGTCACCACCACCGGCCCGCGATCCGGCACGATGCCATGCCGCTCCAGCGCCATGACGGCAAGCATCGCCGTATAGCCGGCCGTGCCGACGGCCATCGCATCATGCGGGCTCATGCCGTCCGGCAACGGCACCAGCCAGTCGCCCTTGACGCGGGCGCGCCCGGCATAGGCGCCGTAATGCGTCTCGCCGACTCCCCAGCCATTGAGGATCACCTTGTCACCCTTGCGCCAGTCGGCATGGGAAGAGGAAACAACGGTGCCGGCGAAATCGATGCCGGGCACCAGCGGCCAGCGGCGCACGACCGGCGCCTTGCCGGTGATGGCCAGCCCGTCCTTGTAGTTCACCGTGGTCGCCTCGACGGCGACGGTGACATCGCCTTCCATCAGGTCGACTTCGGTGAGGTCGACGATTTCGACCGACTGCTTCTTCTCGGCATCGCGCGAAACGAGGATGGCTTTGAAGGTATCGGACATTTTTGTCTCCTCGGTTCGGGCGTTTCCTTGCGGACGGAAAACCGCTGCATGCTTTCCCGCAATCGCGTCAGTTTCCTGGAATTGCTTCAGGGGCCGACTTTGAGGCGATGGCCGCGCGAGGTCAATTGCCCGGCTCCTGAGGCTTGGTTTCCCGCCGCCAGCCGATCAGCTCATCGAAGACAACTAGTGCCGCGCCCACGGAAATGAAGGCGTCGGCGAGGTTGAATACCGCGAAGGACCAGACCGGGGTATGGAACAGAATATAATCGATGACGTGGCCGAAAACGGCGCGGTCGATCAGGTTGCCGAGCGCGCCGCCGACGATCAGGGCAAAGCCGATGCGGGCAAGGATGTGACCGGCGGGCGTGCGCACGGCCAGATAGAGCACGAAGGCGACCACGAGCACCGCGATGATCACCAGGCCGGTATCGCCGAAGGACGAAAACATCGAGAAGGCGATGCCGGTGTTGTAGGTGCGGAACAGCGCCAGGAAAGGCAGGAAATCGACCTTTTCCTGAAAGGCGAGGCCATTCTCCACCATCTGCTTTATCCACTGATCGAGCGCGATTGCGGCAACGACCAGCAGGGCGTAAGGGGACCAGGATTTCACTTGGCAGTCCTCATCGCATGTCGGTGGCGGGGTCGAGCTTCAACGCGCCGCGACGGATCTCGAACAGCATCACGCCGGTAGCGACCGCCAGGTTGAGGGAATCGGCTCGACCAGCCTGCGGGATCCTGAGCAGCCGGTCGCAGCTTTCAGCGAGGCTGTCGGGCAGGCCCTGCTGCTCGTTGCCCATCAAGAGCAAGACAGGGCCTCTCGAGAAGTCGACCGAGCGGTAGTCGACCGCGCCCTTCAGATGCGTTCCGGCGACGAGGCCGGGAAAGTCGCGCCGCCAGGCAAGGAAGGCCTCTTCAGTCGCCTTGGCGACCGGCACGGCGAAAATCGAGCCCATGGTGGCGCGCACCGTCTCCAGCGAGAACGGATCGGTGGCATCGCCGACCAGGATGACGCCCCTGGCGCCGACGGCATCAACGGTGCGGATGACGGTGCCGAGATTGCCGGGGTCGCGCACGCGGTCGAGCGCGACCCAGACGTCGCCGTCCGTGGCGCGGATGTCCTTCAGCGGCAGCGTCCGCTGCGCGAAGACGCCGACGACCATTTGCGGGTTTTCGCGGCGGGTGGTGGGCGTGAGCAACTGTTTC
>NZ_RZSC01001749.1:0-397 GCF_003998155.1 Mesorhizobium sp. M1E.F.Ca.ET.063.01.1.1 | reverse complement strand
CAGTCGTTCAGCCAGCGAAGCATCGACATCATCGGCGTTACGCCGGAGCCGGCCGAGATGAACAGGTACTTGGCCGCCGGATGGCTGTGCAGCGAGAAATCGCCGACCGGGCCATAGGCCTTCACATGGGCGCCGGGCTTGAGATTGTCGAACATCCAGCGCGTGCCGATGCTGCCGGCCTGCGCCTTCACCGTCACCGCGATCGAGAACGGCCGCGAGGGCGATGAGGACAGCGTGTAGGTGCGCATCAGCGGTCCGTCGGCGGTCGGCAGTTCCAGCGTCACGAACTGGCCGGGCTTGTAGCGGAACCAGGTCTGGTTGTCGGAGCGGAAGGTGAAGGTCTTGACGTCCGGCGCCTCGTCGCTGACGCCGATCACCTCCAGCACCTGCAGCCGGT
>NZ_RZSC01001748.1:0-397 GCF_003998155.1 Mesorhizobium sp. M1E.F.Ca.ET.063.01.1.1 | reverse complement strand
CCTTGCCAACGGAGAGCCGTCCATACACGGCCCCAAAGACGACATGACAGCTTTGCGCCTCATCTCGGTCGTCGCGCGGATCCTGCCCGCACCCCAGAAGCGACCAGCCGACGTGATCGGCAACGCTGTCCGCGTCATGCGCATTGCCACTGGCGAACTCAACCGCCAACTATCTCGCAGGCTGGCGCTCACCATCTAAATCGGCGCCAAGCTCTCAATGTGATCGGCGATGTAAGCCGCGTCACGCCCGACGAAGGATAGGACGGCCGACCGGAACGTGTGCATCCAGTGAAGTCCAAGAAAATAAACTCCCGGGCAAGGGGTGACGCCGCGCTGTTGGACTGGAGTGCCGTTAGCATCTATGATCTTTAGATTCACCCAGTCGTAGTTATAGGCG
>NZ_RZSC01001747.1:0-397 GCF_003998155.1 Mesorhizobium sp. M1E.F.Ca.ET.063.01.1.1 | reverse complement strand
GAAGTGGCGGAGATCACCGTCGCCGGCGGCCGGGCGACCGGCGTGCGGCTCGCCTCCGGCGATTTCCATGTCGCGGGCAAGGCCATCATCGCCGGCGTCGCGCCGAAAGCGCTTCCCGGCAAGCTCCTGCCCAATGGCTCCGGCGACGCAAGTTTCGATGCGACGATGAAGCAATTCCGCCATGCGCCGGGCACGATGATGATCCATCTGGCGCTGGACGACCTGCCGGACTGGAGCGCCGGAGCCGAGCTTCGCCGGTTCGCCTATGTGCATCTGGCGCCTTCGCTCGACGCCATGTCGCGCACCTATCAGCAGGCGATCGCCGGCATGTTGCCCGACCAGCCTGTGCTCGTCGTCGGCCAGCCGACGACGAGCACAGGCTGGTCGGGCAACATGC
>NZ_RZSC01001746.1:0-397 GCF_003998155.1 Mesorhizobium sp. M1E.F.Ca.ET.063.01.1.1 | reverse complement strand
CAGCTCGTCCTTGTAGCGGTAGATCGCGCCGCGCAGCAGCGTCTCGCCGGTCGACAACGGGAACTCCTGATAGAACTGCACGGATTCCGGCATGATCGACAGCGCGTTGTTGGGGAAGATGCCGTAATAGATCCAGGCCTTGCGCAGGTGCTCCGGCAGGTGCGAGGCGTCGGGCGCGAGCTTGATGTATTCGCGCACGCTCCAGCGCCGTCCGGCATGCGGGTTGTAGGTGGCGAAGGAGCGCGACACGCCGTTGACGAAGGGCTCGTCGAAATAAGTCGCACCATAGAGATCCTGCAGCGCAGGATGCGCCATGGCGACGTGATAGCCTTCGTTGTCGACGTCGCGCACCGACTTCCAGTTGACCGGCGACTTTTGCGTCCAGATGCCCCAGGAC
>NZ_RZSC01001745.1:0-398 GCF_003998155.1 Mesorhizobium sp. M1E.F.Ca.ET.063.01.1.1 | reverse complement strand
TCGAGATACTGGCGATGTCATTCCACGGAATCTCTGCGGCACGCTGCACGAGAAGCGACATCTTGGCGCCGGCGCGTTCGGCGACCTCGACAAGACGCCGCGAGTTGGAGGAGTTGGGGGCGCCGACGATGAGATAGAGATCGGCGCCGGCGGCGGTCTCCTTCACCGCTTCCTGGCGATTGGTGGTGGCGTAGCAGATCGATTCGGCGGCCGGCGCGTGCAGCTCTGGAAAGCGCTGCTCGAGCGCCCGGATGATGCCGGCGGTGTCCTCGACCGAGAGCGTCGTCTGGGTGACGAAGCCGAGGGCTGCGGGGTCGGCCGGCTCGAAGACGGCGGCATCGGCCTCGGTCTCGATCAGCGTGACGGCGCCGTCCGACAATTGGCCCATCGTGCCGATC
>NZ_RZSC01001744.1:0-398 GCF_003998155.1 Mesorhizobium sp. M1E.F.Ca.ET.063.01.1.1 | reverse complement strand
GACCGAGATCACCATGTTCATCACCACATAGGTGATCGAGTTGATGTAGCCCGAATACCAGGACGGGTCGCTGAAGATGGTGCGATAGTTGGCGAGCGTCGGCGCATGCGGATAGAGCGTCAGCGACGAGACGATCTCGGCATTGGTCTTGAAGCTCATGTTGATGAGCCAGTAGATCGGCAGCAGGATGACGATGATGTAGACCGTCGGCACGATCCACCACCAGCGCGATTCCTCGCCGCGGCGCCGCATCAGCCGCGCCACCTCGTCCTGCGACAGGGCGCTGCTCAGCCCTTCCGAAACCGCCGTCTCGCTCACTCTGTTTGTTCTTTCGTTGACGCCGCTCATCTCAGCGCTCCGCGTCGTAGTTGGTCATCACGGTGTAGAAGACCCATGAC
>NZ_RZSC01001743.1:0-398 GCF_003998155.1 Mesorhizobium sp. M1E.F.Ca.ET.063.01.1.1 | reverse complement strand
GACCGGCGGTCTCGGCCAGAAAACCCTTCGCCGATGTTCCATCGTCGAGCTCGATGGTGCCGATGCCGAGCGGTGGCGGGATGGCGGCGACGAAGCGGCCGAAAGCCTCGGCAGGAAGCCGCCAGACCTCGACCTCGATCGCGGTGCCGCCGCCCGCGACGCGGATCAAGCCCGGCTTTGGCGTGGTCTGGCCGGCAAGCTCGTAGAGCTTGTAGGAAGGCGTCGTCGTCGTCGCCCGGCAGAAACGCGCGCCGGCTTCCTTAAGCTGGCAATTGAGCGGCATCCCCGACAGATGCGCACCGACCACAACCATTTCGATCGTGCCGTCCTCGGCCGATGCGTTGGCTGGCCGCGCGCTCGACTGCCGCCACCCGGTCGCGCCGAGGACGGCACGATCG
>NZ_RZSC01001742.1:0-398 GCF_003998155.1 Mesorhizobium sp. M1E.F.Ca.ET.063.01.1.1 | reverse complement strand
TCGACAAGGAAGTCCGCGACATCGTCGCCGACGCCGCCGAATTCGCCCAGAACGACGCCGAGCCGGATCCGTCCGAGCTCTGGACCGACATCGTACTCTAAGGAGAGGGCAAGGACATGCCGATCGAAATTCTCATGCCCGCGCTTTCCCCGACGATGGAAGAGGGCAATCTTTCCAAATGGCTGAAGAACGAGGGCGACAAGGTCGTCGCCGGTGACGTGATCGCCGAGATCGAAACCGACAAGGCAACGATGGAAGTCGAAGCCGTCGACGAAGGCACGCTGGCCAAGATCGTGGTTCCCGCCGGCACCGAAGGCGTCAAGGTCAATGCGGTGATCGCCGTGCTTGCGGTCGATGGCGAAGACGTCGACAAGGCCGGCGAAGGCGTCGGCGAAGAG
>NZ_RZSC01001741.1:0-399 GCF_003998155.1 Mesorhizobium sp. M1E.F.Ca.ET.063.01.1.1 | reverse complement strand
GATTCCACACGACTGCTACTCGCATAATCCACTCCTTTGATGGTTGCCCGCTATACGTCGCTCGGATTCTCCGATCGAGGTGAACAGCTTGCCGGGACCCTGTGTCTCAACCGTCTCCCTGCAATCGGCGTGCCACGAAGAGGTTGTGCTGACTAGACTGGAACGCATGTGGTTAGCGTAGCAGCGGCGGAATACTTACCTCAGCGTGTCGGCTTGCGAACATGGACGTCTTCAACCCGACGTGAGTGGACCCGACAATTTGAATTCTGAATGATCAGCTTCGCCTCTCACGCCAAGTCGGACTGCTGCGCGACAATGCAACTCGCTATTGCGAGTTAGTAACGATGCTGTCCGTATCGGAGCATGGCGTAGATGTTGGCTACAGCTACCAAACGCGGC
>NZ_RZSC01001740.1:0-399 GCF_003998155.1 Mesorhizobium sp. M1E.F.Ca.ET.063.01.1.1 | reverse complement strand
AAGACCAGGAGCTCGATGCCAACGCGGTGTTCGCCAAGCTCTCGGCGCTCAAGTCGAAGGACAAGGATGAAGGCGAGGAGTGAGCCTTCCGGAGCGCTCAACAAAAAAGCCCGCTTCGAGCGGGCTTTTTTGTTGGACAATGGCTTGGGAGGAAGTCACGTCCGCGCGGCGCGGTCGGGCGCCATGCCGTAATCCTCCGAGCGCTCGACAGCTCGGTAGAAATCGGCGAGCTGCTTGCCGCGCTCCGGCTTGAAGGTGCGGCCGGCGATGACGACCGAAGCGATGCGGTCGATGCGGAAGGCGCGGAAATCGTCGCGCATCTCGCACCAGGCAACCAGGGTCCAGACCTTGCCCCAGAACCACAGGCCGAGCGGCCTGATGTCGCGCGCGGTGCCGCGC
>NZ_RZSC01000173.1:0-9663 GCF_003998155.1 Mesorhizobium sp. M1E.F.Ca.ET.063.01.1.1 | reverse complement strand
ATGTTCGCGTCTCGGCCCTGGTTTGTTACGTGGCCAACGAAATAATGTCCAAGCCAAAGTACCGGAAAATCACGAAAGTTTGCGGCGACCGCCGCGCCTTTTCAAATTTCGCGAAACGGCGCGGCCCACGCAATGTCCGAGACGGTCGCACGACACGATGCTGCTTATTTCGGCGGCGCTGCGATGATTTTTGCGCCATAGGCATGCCGCGATCGCCGCCAGAACCCAGGAAAACCAGCCTCAGGCAGGCGCTTTCAGATTGGCATGGCCCTTGCTTCGTAACCGGCGTGCAGAGCGTCTAGGGTTCCGGCCGTGTCGATCACGGTGCTGGTCCGAGAGACGCAACCGCCAGGGATGCATTGAGGCATCCGGCGGAACACGGCGGGCCAAAATCCCGGGAGAACCCTGCACGGGTTTGCTGGCGCGAACCTCTCCCGGATGCGCGCTCCGTGAACCCCCAACAAAAAGTCCGGATGCAATCCGGACCGCAAAAAGGGGTACGCAATGCTTCGCAAGCTGGCTGCAATCGTCCTGGCCGCGTCACTCAGCCTTCCCTTGATCCCGGCCGCGCAAGCGGCGCCCAAGAAGGACTTCAAGATCTGTTGGTCGATCTATGTCGGCTGGATGCCATGGGGCTATCTCGCCGACAGCGGCATCATGAAGAAATGGGCCGACAAATACGGCATCAACGTCGAGATCACCCGCATCAACGACTACGTCGAGAGCATCAACCAGTACACTGCCGGCGGCTTCGACGGTTGCTCGATGACCAATATGGACGCGCTGTCGATCCCCGCCGGAGGCGGCGTCGATACCACCGCGCTGATCGTTGGCGACTTCTCCAACGGCAACGATGCCGTCATCCTCAAGGACAAGACCGCGCTCAAGGACATTGCCGGCCAGAAGGTCAACCTCGTGGAGCTCTCGGTCTCGCACTACTTGCTGGCGCGCGCGTTGGATACGGTCGGGCTCGCAGAGAAGGACATCACCGTGGTCAACACCTCCGATGCCGACATGGTCGCCGCCTATGGCACCAGCGACGTCACCTCGGTCGTCACCTGGAATCCGCTGGTCTCGGAAATCGTCGCCATGCCGGGCGCCCACAAGGTATTCGATTCGACACAGATCCCCGGCGAGATCATCGACCTGATGGTCGTCAACACCGCGACGCTGAAGGACAATCCGGCGCTCGGCAAGGCGCTCGTCGGCGCATGGTACGAAGCGATGGCCCTGATGACCTCCGGCATGCCCGAAGGCAAAGCGGCCAAGGAAGAGATGGCCAAGGCGTCCGGCACCGATCTTGCCGGCTTCGATGCCCAGCTCGCATCGACGGCGATGTTCTTCGAGCCGGCCAAGGCGGTTGAGTTCACCAAGGGCGCCGAACTGCCCAAGACGATGGATCTCGTCCGCAACTTCCTGTTCAGCCACGGCATTCTGGGCACCAAAGCGCCCACTGTCGACGTGATCGGCATGAGCTTCCCCGACGGCTCGACGCTGGGCGATGCCGGCAACGTCAAGCTGCGGTTCGACCCGGCCTTCATGGCGGAGGCGGCGGCCGGAACGCTCTAGGACCGATCGTCATGCTGGCCAGAGGAACCGGTGCCGTGCAAGCCGGGGCGGGCGCGAACACAGCCAGCCCGCCCCCCAGCGTGCCGAAGACACGGCTTCGCCTGATCAACGCCACGGTCTCGCGTGGCGGAGCGGTGTTGCTTGGCACGCTGCCCTTCGCGGCCGTTGCCGTGGCCTATCTGTCCGCTTCGGCGCAACGGCTGGCCGTCAACGCCAATGACAAGCTGCTGCCTTCCCCGGCACAGATGTGGTCGGCGTTCTTCGATTTGGCGACCGTGCCGGACAAGCGCTCCGGCGACCTGATCCTGTGGGCCGACACCTATGCCAGCCTGGTCAGGCTGTTCGCCGGCGTCGGCTTGGCGACACTGGTGGCGCTCTTGCTTGGCATCGCCATCGGCTTCATCCCGCGCGTCAGGGCGTTTCTCCTGCCCTTCGTCACCGTTGTCTGCGTCATCCCGCCCTTGGCGCTGTTGCCGATCCTGTTCATCGCGCTCGGCCTCGGCGAAACGGCCAAGATCACCTTGATCGCCATTGGCGTGGCACCGGTCATGGTGCGCGACATCGCCAACCGGGTCATGGAACTGCCGCCCGAGCTCATCGCCAAGGCACAGACGCTCGGCGGCAACAGCTGGACCATGGTTCTGAGGCTGGTGCTGCCGCAAACCATGCCGCGCCTCATCACCTGCGTGCGGCTGGCGCTCGGACCGGCCTGGCTGTTTCTGATCGCGGCGGAGGCCATCGCCTCGACCGAGGGGCTGGGCTACCGCATCTTCCTCGTCCGGCGCTACTTGTCGATGGACGTCATCCTGCCCTACGTCGTCTGGATAACGCTGCTCGCCGTCGCCACCGACTGGCTGCTCGCGCGGCTCTCGCACGTGGTTTCCCCCTGGGCTCATCCGGGGTCGGGCAAATGAGCCGCATCGTCGTCCACGGCCTGGAAAAGAGCTACGGCGACGCCCGCGTGCTGGAGCGCGTGAGCGTCACCGCCGAGCCTGGCGAATTCCTGTCGCTGGTCGGCGCCAGCGGCTGCGGAAAATCGACCTTCCTGCGCATCCTGCTCGGCCAGGAGCAGCAGAGTGGCGGCGTGGTCGTCATCGGAGACCGGCCGATCGTGCCGGAACCGACGCCGCAGCGCGGCATCGTCTTCCAGCGCTACTCGGTGTTTCCGCATCTGACCGCGCTGCAGAACCTGCTGCTGGTCGAGGACTTCCGCTCCGGCGGACCTTTCGGCCGCGTCTTTGGCGCCAGGCGCAGACGCGCGAGGCAGGAGGCCGAAACAATGCTGGAGCGCGTCGGCCTCGCTCATGCGCGCGACCTCTATCCTGCATCGCTCTCCGGCGGCATGCAGCAGCGGCTGGCGATCGCCCAGACGCTGCTCGGCCGGCCGCAGATCCTGCTTCTCGACGAGCCGTTCGGGGCGCTCGATCCGGGCATCCGCGTCGAGATGCACGAATTGCTGACCGAGCTTTGGAACGAGCACGGCATGACGGTGGTCATGGTCACCCACGACATCGGCGAGGCCTTCAAGCTCGGCACCCGCGTGCTTGTCTTCGACAAGGTGCGCCACGACCCCCAGTTTCCGTCCGCCTACGGCGCGACGATCACCTACGATCTGAAGCTCGACCACAAGAGCCGGGCTTCCGCACGAGAAGTGGCCGAAGTGGCCGCGATGGTCGGGACGACCCGACTGGACAATGCAATCACGACGACGGCGTCGTAACGGAGGTTTTCATGCACAGAGACATTCCAGCGCGCCGGCATCGCCGGGCTGGGCTGTTTGATCGCCAGCCGCGCCAGCGCTTGCATCATCCCAACTTCGAGATCCGCGACATGCAGGGCTGGAAGTCGATCGAGGCGGAAGGAAAGCTGCCCGAGGACGGCTGGCGCAAGGAACAGAAATGGGCGCTGGACATGGGTCTGCCGGGATCGGATTCGATCACCGACAAGTCAATCCCGACCTTCGCGCGCGGCGAACTGCCGCATTTCGCCGGCATCAACACCTTCCTCAAGGCGCCCTATGTCGAGAATGTCCGCGATGTCGGCCGATATGACGCTGCCGTCATGGGCATTCCCTTCGACAGCGGCACCACCTACCGCCCAGGAACCCGTTTCGGGCCGCAGGGCATCCGTCGCATCTCGGCACTCTACACGCCTTACAACTACGAGCTGGGCGTCGACCTGCGCGAGCAGATGACGCTGTGCGATGCCGGCGACGTCTTCACCATTCCGGCCAATCTCGAAAAGAGCTTCGACCAGATCACCAAGGGCGTCAGCCACGTCGCCTCCTCGGGCGCGCTGCCGATCATGCTGGGCGGCGATCATTCGATCGGGTTCCCCTGCGTGCGCGGCATCGCCGACGTCACCTCGAAGCGCATCGGCATCATCCATTTCGACCGCCACATCGATATCCAGGAAAAGGATCTCGACGAGCGCATGCACACCACGCCCTGGTATTGGGCGACCAACCTGCCGAACGTCTCGGCCGCCAATCTGGTGCAGCTTGGCATCGGCGGCTGGCAAGTGCCCCGCTATGGCGTGGCCGAGGCTAGGAAGCGCGGCACCAACGTACTGACGATTTCGGACATCGAGCAGATGGGGCTGGAGAAGACGGCGGAGATCGCGCTCGAACTGGCGTGGAAGGACGCGGACGCCGTATACATCTCCTTCGACGTCGACAGCGTCGACTGTGGTTTCGTGCCAGGCACGGGCTGGCCCGAGCCTGGCGGCTTCCTGCCGCGCGAGGCGCTGAAGCTGCTCGGGCTGGTCTCGGCGCCCGGCATTTGCGGGCTGGAAGTGGTCGAGGTTTCGCCGCCATACGACACCTCGGACATCACTGCGCTGTTCGGTGTGCGGGTCGTCGTCGAGGCGCTCGGCTCGATGGTCGCCCATGGCACGCTGGGCAAGCACAAATCCATCATCGACAAGCCGACGAGCTTTTGACCATGCACGATGACCATCATCATCACAGCCACGATCATGGCGACCACCACCACCATCACGGCCCGACCGGCCACCATCACCATCCGCACGCCGTCGGCCACAACGGGCCGGCCGGCAAACCGTTGCAGTGGCAGACGCCGCATTTGCCGCGCGACCGTGCGCCCGAGCCGGCCGATCAGCGCGCGACCGATCTCGATCTCGTTGAGACAGCCTTTCTCGACGGGTTCGCGCGGGCACCCGATCCATCCAGTTTCCTGCGGCTCGCCGGCATTCCGTTCCTCGGCGAAACCGCCGACGGCAGCCGCCTGCACCTGCTGCGGGTCGAGACGCAGGATATCGTCGATGTCGGCGCCGTGATGCCGCTGATCGGTGGCGCCGGCCTGACCTACAACCCGCTGCCCGCGAAGCTGACGTCACACCGACGCCGCCTGGCATTCGTCTATCATGACGGCAATGGCCAGCGGCCTCTCGATTTCAGCGAGGCACGGCTTCTGATCGACAGGTCCGCGGCGGCCGAAATCGCTATGCCCGGGCAGTGAACGCCGGTTTTGACCCCGGATCCTCTCCCTTTCAAACAAGGTTCAGACCCATGAACAGGATGCTTTCGATTCTCACCAGGCTTGCTCCCGCGGCCGCGGCAGTTCTCATACCGTCACTGGCCTTCGCTCACAGCGGGGGCTTTCATGTCCACGGCCTTTTGAGCGGCCTTCAACACCCGCTGGCCGGCATCGACCATCTGCTTGCGATGCTACTGGTCGGCATCATTGCGGCGCGAACCGGCGGCAGGGCCGCCATCCTCGTGCCGGCGTGTTTCGTCGCGGCGATGGTCGCGGGGACCATGCTGGGGATCGCCGGTACCGTCTTGCCGTCGCTGGAGTCCGGGGTCGCGCTGTCGCTGGTGATTTTCGGCGCCATGGTTGCGCTCGCCAGGCCGTTTCCGCTTGCCCTCGCAGCAACGCTGACGGCGCTCTTCGGCCTTTTCCACGGCAACGCCCATGGTCTTGAGATTCCGGAGACGGTCGGTGGCATGGCCTATGCGATCGGCTTCCTGGCCAGCACCTTGGCTTTGCACGCGACCGGAGCGCTGGCCGCCCTGACGTTGCGGAGCCGGCCGGCCGCCATCCGCGCGGCGGGGATCGGCACCTCGCTGGTCGGAGTGGCGCTGGCCGCGCAGCTCATCTGAACCGGCGGCTCAAGGATCGCGCGAACGGAAGGCGGAGCCATGCCCAGACCATTGACGATCTGGCGGCGCGTTCGAGAGCTGCTGTATCATATCCTGAAGGTACGAGCCGAACGGCTCTGACCGCGTTCGCCCGGCAACCCCGCCCCACGGGACCCGGTATTACGGGCCCCGTGCGATCGGACATTGCTCGGCTTGAAAGAACGAATGGCCGTCGGGCACCGCCAGGCGCTCCGCGATATCCCGCCGCACACCATTCACATGGAATTGTCCGCGTGGCGCCGGCTTTCACGCCTCCGCGACGGAATGAGCCACCCTCACAATGTTGACTATCACTATCAGGTATTGGTAGTGCAGCCGTGCTTGAACCCTGTCTCCAGATTTGAGGACGATGCCCCATGAAACTTGCGCTTTCCATTCTCGCCGGCGCCGCCGCGCTGGCGCTCGGCCTGATCGCCGGCCCGGCAAACGCGGAGGATAAAGGCATCATTGTCTACAATGCCCAGCATGAGAGCCTCGCCAAGGAATGGGCGAAGGGCTTCACCAAGGAAACCGGAATCAAGGTCACGCTGCGCAACGGCGGCGACAGCGACTTTTCCAACCAGATCGTCGCCGAAGGCGCCGCTTCGCCGGCCGACGTGTTCCTGACCGAGAACTCGCCGGCAATGGCCTTGGTCGAGGCGGCCGGCCTGTTCGCGCCGGTCGAAGCCGACACCCTCGCCCAGGTGCCGAAGGAATACCAGCCGTCGACCGGCAAATGGGTGGGCGTTGCAGCGCGCAGCACCGTCTTTGTCTACAACAAGGACAAGCTCAAGGAAGAGCAACTGCCCAAGTCGCTGCTCGATCTTGCCGATCCGAGCTGGAAGGGCCGTTGGGCCGCCTCGCCGTCCGGCGCCGATTTCCAAGCCATCGTCAGCGCAATGCTTCAGCTCAAGGGCGAGGCCGCGACCGCCGACTGGCTGAAAGCCATGAAGGAGAACTCCACCGCCTACAAGGGCAACAGCACGGTGATGAAGGCCGTCAATGCCGGCGAGATCGATGGCGGCGTGATCTACCACTATTACTACTTCGGCGATCAGGCCAAGACCGGCGAGAACAGCAAGAATATCGGGCAGCACTATTTCAAGAACCAGGATCCGGGCGCGTTCGTGTCGATCTCCGGCGGCGGCGTGCTGGCCTCGAGCAAGCATCCGAAGGAAGCCCAGGCGTTCCTGAAGTGGGTGACCGGCAAGGGGGGCCAGGAGGTGTTGAAGACCGGCACGTCTTACGAATATGCGGTCGGCAAGGATGCCGGGTCCAACCCGAAGCTGGTGCCGCTGCCTGACCTGCAGGCGCCGAAAGTCGATCCGGCGACGCTGAACTCCAAGAAGGTCATCGACCTGATGACGCAAGCCGGCTTGCTTTAGTTCGCGTTCGTCCTAAAAGGACAACCGACCGTGCTCCTGCGGGAATTCGCTTTCCGCGGGAGCGTTTTTGTTTTGGAGATGGCCTCGTCGATGACGATCAGCTGCCTTTCCTGCCGCATCAGCGGCTCATCGGATCGCCTTCATCCATCTCGCATGGCGATGCATATCCTCTGATGGCATCCGCGATCGACCTTACGCCGTCAGGCTTGCCGGCTGCCGGAACGCAGAGCCGAAGATCCGCGTCTTGGATCACGCTTGCGGCCGCCCTGATCTCGCTGATCGCGCTGCTGCCGCTTGCCTTCATCGTCTGGACGGCAATCCAGACGGGCTGGGAGACCGTGGCGGCGCTGATCTTCCGTCAGCGCGTCGGCGAGCTTCTGGTCAACACCATCCTGCTCGTCCTCGTGGCGGTGCCGATCGCCATCGCGCTGTCGGTGGCGCTCGCCTGGCTGACCGAGCGCAGCGACTTGCCCGGCAACCGCCTGTGGTCCTGGCTGTCGGTAGCGCCGCTCGCCATCCCGGCCTTCGTCCACAGCTATGCGTGGATCAGCCTGGTGCCCGGCCTGCATGGGCTCTGGGCCGGCGTCCTCATCTCGGTCATCGCCTATTTCCCGTTCCTCTACCTGCCGATCGCGGCGGCGCTGCGCCGGCTCGACCCGGCGCTGGAGGATGCGGCCGCCGCCCTTGGCCTCGGCCCGTGGCGCGTTTTCGCCCGCGTCGTGGTGCCGCAATTGAGGCTGGCCATTTGCGGCGGCTCGCTGCTGGTCGGCCTGCATCTGCTTGCCGAATACGGCCTCTATGTCTTCATCCGCTTCGACACCTTCACGACCGCGATCGTCGATCAGTTCCAGTCGACCTTCAACGGCCCGGCGGCCAACATGCTCGCCGCCGTGCTGGTTGCCTGCTGCTTCGTGATGCTTGGCGTGGAAGTGATCGTGCGCGGCGAGGAGCGCTATGCGCGCGTCGGCTCCGGCGCCGCGCGCCAGCAGCAGCGCGCCCGGCTCGGCCGCGCCAAGCTGCCTTGCCTGTTTTTGCCCGCCGCCACCGCGCTGCTCACGCTCGGCGTTCCATTCGTCACGGTCGGCCGCTGGCTGCTCGCCGGCGGCGTCGATGTCTGGCGCTGGGACGAGATCGGCCTGGCGCTCGGCCAGACTCTGTTCCTCGCCATCGCCGGCGCGCTGCTTGCCACCATCGCCGCGATGCCGATGGCCTGGATATCGATCCGCGCGCCGGGCCCCTTGCAGCGGCTGCTCGAGAGCTGCAATTACATCGTCGGATCGCTGCCCGGCGTCGTCATCGCGCTGGCGCTGGTAACCATCACCGTGCGCATCGCCTTGCCGCTCTATCAGACGCTGTTCACCATTCTCTTCGGCTATGCGCTGATGTTCCTGCCGCGCGCGCTGGTCAGCCTGCGCGCCTCGATCGCGCAGGCGCCGGTGGAGCTCGAGCGCGCCGCCTCGAGCCTCGGCCGGTCGCCGCTCAAGGCGCTGTGGGCGACGACGATCCGCTTGTCGGCGCCAGGTGCCGCGGCGGGCATGGCGATGGTGGCGCTCGGCATCACCAATGAACTGACCGCCACCCAGATGCTGGCGCCGAACGGCACCCGCACGCTGGCGATGGCGTTCTGGTCCTACAGCGGCGAGATCGACTACGCCTCCGCAGCACCCTACGCCCTGATCATGGTCGCGATGTCGCTGCCGATGACCTTGATGCTCTATGTCCAGTCGAAGCGGATGGCTGGGCGATGAGCTTCCTCGAACTCAACGATGTGGCGAAATACTATGGCAAGGTGGCGGCGCTGGCCGGCGTCGACCTCACCGTCGAAAGCGGCAGCCGCACCGCGATTGTCGGCCCGTCCGGTTGCGGCAAGACGACCTTGCTCAGGCTGATCGCCGGTTTCGAGGCGCCGGATCGCGGCCGCATCGCGCTCGACGGCAAGGTGCTCGCCAATGGCGGCGCCGCCGTGCCGGCATATCGCCGCGGCATCGGCGTGGTGGCGCAGGACGGCGCGCTGTTCCCGCATCTCACCATCGCCGACAATATCGGTTTCGGCATGGCGCGCGGCGAGGACAAGCGCATGGAGCGCATCGTCGAGCTCGCCTATATCGTCGGGCTGGACAAGGCTGTCTTGAAACGCCGGCCGCACGAGCTTTCCGGCGGCCAGCAGCAGCGCGTGGCGCTTGCCCGCGCGATGGCGATGAAGCCGAGGCTGATGCTGCTCGACGAGCCCTTCTCGGCGCTGGACACAGGCTTGCGCGCCTCCATGCGCAAGGCTGTCGCCGAGCTTCTGGAGGAGGCGGGCATCACCACCATCCTGGTCACCCATGACCAGGCCGAGGCGCTGTCCTTCGCCAGCCAGGTCGCCGTCATGCGCGACGGCCTGTTCTCGCAGGTCGGCACGCCGCGCGAGCTCTATTTCCAGCCCAAGGACCGGATGGTCGCCGAGTTCCTCGGCGATGCCATCATTGTCCCGGCCAAGATCGCCGACGGCTTCGCCATCTCGCCGCTCGGCCGTATCGCCGTCGACATTGCCGAGCGGCGCGACGTCGCCCGCATCATGCTCAGGCC
>NZ_RZSC01001739.1:0-399 GCF_003998155.1 Mesorhizobium sp. M1E.F.Ca.ET.063.01.1.1 | reverse complement strand
GGCAAGCCCTTGATAACTTCATCGAAGCGCAGTTTCGACAGGAGGGCGACGCCGTTGAAGCCCTTCTGGCCATGGGTCTCGACATTGTAGCCGAGCGCCTCGACCTCGGCGCGCGGGAACTGTTCGTCGACCGATTTGATCTCCTGCAGGCAGACGATGTCGGGCGCGCTTTCGGTCAGCCAGTGGGTGAGGTTGCCGATGCGGGCGCGAACGCCGTTGATGTTCCAGGTGACGATTTTCATGGATTGCCCTTGGGATCTTCGGACGGGAGGCGTTCGACGAGGCCGATCGTATTGCCTGCCGGGTCCTTTAGGAAGGCCATCCACTCGCTTTCCCCCGCCGGACCGAACTGGCCTTCGGTGTCGCGATGGACTAGTGCCGGCGGCGCGGTGAAGGGAA
>NZ_RZSC01001738.1:0-399 GCF_003998155.1 Mesorhizobium sp. M1E.F.Ca.ET.063.01.1.1 | reverse complement strand
TTTATACTCTCAACATATGGCGACGGAGGAGGCATCCGAGAAGCGTCTATCAGATTAAGTTGGCGCAACGGCGATCGGACGACTAGTTGCGGCCGTCCGCGGTAGGTTCAACTCTATTGCTCTGGGCCTTCTACCCCGGCGCCCCGGCCACAGAACCCCGCACCACCAGATCCACCGGCCAGACCTCGCCGCGGTGTCCGGAGTGCTTGGAGAATCTCGATGTCGTGGAAACTGGATGAAACCGCGCAAACGTCTGCGGGCGCGGTGGCGGCGGGTCGGGCTGGCAACGGGCCATCGCTCGTGCTTGCCCATGGCTGGCCGTGGTCCTCATTCTCATGGCACCGGATCATTCCGGCCCTGGCGCGGCGATACCATGTCCATTGGTACGACATGCCCGGA
>NZ_RZSC01001737.1:0-399 GCF_003998155.1 Mesorhizobium sp. M1E.F.Ca.ET.063.01.1.1 | reverse complement strand
AGTAGATGGCGATCGTTCGGCGAAGCTTCGATGCCATTCGAAGCAGGCTCACCGGCATCGGGTTCCTTAGTATTAGCGCGAGCTGGAATCCGCCAGTCGCGCAACGGACGGTGATCTTGCGGCTGTTCAATTTCTTAGAGAATCGGCGTGTGCTCTTCGTGCCGATGCATTTCGAGGTTCCGGACCAAGTTGATCAGTCGATGATTCAGATTCGCAATGAGCTTACGCAAATCTTGAACGACCTTCCCGAGAACTCATCAGCTGCACGGCGCGTCCGGCATTTGCGCACAGCCTCTCGGCATTTTCTGGAGGATGCCCTGCCGGACTACCGAAACATCGCCTATCGGCTGCGCGACGACGTTGATCATGGATCACCCGCCCGGTGGCATGATCATGGCG
>NZ_RZSC01001736.1:0-399 GCF_003998155.1 Mesorhizobium sp. M1E.F.Ca.ET.063.01.1.1 | reverse complement strand
GAGATCTTCTACGGCCGCGGCGACGTCCAGGTGATCAACCTGCACGGCGATCCGATGACCGAATATCCGTTCTTCCTCGGCCATGCCGACGAGCACGGGATCGGCGAAGGCGAAGGCTTCAACCTCAACTACCCGATGCCGTTCGGCACCGACTGGGACGGCTGGAACGCCTCCCTGGAGGATGCCTGCGCCAAGCTTGCCGCTTACGCCCCCGATGTCGTCGTGGTGTCGCTCGGCGTCGACACGTTCGAGAAGGACCCGATCAGCCAGTTCAAGCTGAAGAGCGCCGACTATCCCAAGATCGGCCGCCGCATCGCCAGGCTCGGCCTGCCGACGCTGTTCGTCATGGAAGGCGGCTATGCTGTGGAAGAGATCGGCATCAACGCCGTCGGCGTGCTG
>NZ_RZSC01001735.1:0-399 GCF_003998155.1 Mesorhizobium sp. M1E.F.Ca.ET.063.01.1.1 | reverse complement strand
CGACGGCAATGTGATCCGCTCCAGGCATTTGTTCTCGCACGATCCTGAACGAAACCACGACAGCGCTCCAGCTTCGCGACGGGCTACGTGAAGCGCGCCACATCCGAGACCACTGGCTGCGGCTTACAATCAGCGCGAGGGTTCGACGAGATGTCCGACCCACTGCTCCCGCTCAGGGTTTGCAGGCATAGACGCGCTCCTCCCGTCGTCCGGGACGAGCTGTCATGAACCATCAAGGGCAAGGGGATCTCTCCACGTGATGGACCTTTGACAGGCTGATGGAGGTTAAGGGTGTCGCGTAGAAGGATATTCGTGGTTGATGACCACCCGATCGTCCTGTCCGGCATCGGCGCGATGATCGATGGCCAGGTGGACATGACGATCGTCGGACTTGCGGCG
>NZ_RZSC01001734.1:0-399 GCF_003998155.1 Mesorhizobium sp. M1E.F.Ca.ET.063.01.1.1 | reverse complement strand
CAGTGGACGCGCCCGCAGCAGCAATATCGATGGCGAAAGACGACCCTCAACTCGCCATCGACATAGGAATTGTGCTGACGTCTCGATCGAATTACGACGACGCAAATTCGGCTTTCGTCGTGGCAAAAACCCACGACCTGACGGATGGACAGGCCGAACAAATTCGCAGCACAAAGTTCGAAATTGGGCTTGCGGTTGGTGACTTCGCAATGGCCAAGGCAAACCTCCCTGGGCTATCGGAAAATGATACCAGCGTGTCGCAACTCATCGACGCGGAACTGCAGGCCGGGCACCTGGACGACGCGGTGAAGATAGTCACCGAGCTGGCCGACAACGACTACGCACGGTTCCTAAAAGCGCGTTGGTGTTGGCAAATAGCCATGTCGATGGTGAAGACGC
>NZ_RZSC01001733.1:0-400 GCF_003998155.1 Mesorhizobium sp. M1E.F.Ca.ET.063.01.1.1 | reverse complement strand
CGTTGGGCGCGCCCGCTAGAACGGCCCCGCCGACAAGCTCCGGCCGGTCATAAGCACTCGCCACGGCAAATGGTACATTGAGGCTGCTCAACTTTTCCGCCAATGGCGTGACCAGTTCATGGCCTAGATTTACGTCGAGCAATGCGACAGACGGCAGTTCGCTTTCCAGTATGCGAGATGCTGCGGCCACGGTCGAAACAGGCCCCAGGACACGCCATCCTCGCCGTTCGAGCATGGATTTGAGGTCCATCGCGATCAGAAATTCATCTTCCACGATTAGGACCGTCTGTTGCACCTGCCTTCAATCTTGTTGGCTCGCCCTCGTGAGCGGAATGACCATCTGCACCTTTAAACCCGTCGCCGCATAGGTAGGTTCCACCTTGCCCCCCGGATCGTACGC
>NZ_RZSC01001732.1:0-401 GCF_003998155.1 Mesorhizobium sp. M1E.F.Ca.ET.063.01.1.1 | reverse complement strand
CCTCATCGATCCCGCCTCGCCCAATCCGTCGGTCGAAACGCTGCTGCACGCCTTCCTGCCGCACAAATTCGTCGACCACACGCATTCGACCGCCGTCCTCGCCATTGTCGACCAGGAAGACAGCAAGGCGCTGGTTAGGAAAGTGTTCGGCGAGAAGATGGGCTACGTGCCCTACATCATGCCAGGCTTCGACCTGGCGAAGGCGGCGGGCGACGTCTTCGATGCCGATCCAAGCGTCGAAGGCCTGATCCTCGACAAGCACGGCATCTTCACCTTCGGCGACGACGCCAGGCAGGCCTATGACCGGATGATCCACCATGTGACGGTCGCCGAGGACTATGTCGCCAAAAACGGCAAGCCGTAGACGGTCAAGGCGGCGCTGCCGGCGAAGCTCGCCAGAC
>NZ_RZSC01001731.1:0-401 GCF_003998155.1 Mesorhizobium sp. M1E.F.Ca.ET.063.01.1.1 | reverse complement strand
GTCCTGGGCCTCGATCAGCAGCGAAAGCAGATCGTCGCCGGGCTTCTTGCGCCGCTCGGCGACATAGCCGCGCAGGAAGGCAGCGAAATCGCGGCTGGCGCGGTTGGCCGTGTCCTCGATCTCACGCGTGCGGCCGTGCATGTACATGGCGACCATCCGGTGCGACCAGTCGAGCAGTTGCGGCCCCATATCGACCGGAACGCCCAGCATCTCGGCGATGATTGTGATCGGCAAGGGTGAGGCGTAAGCCGGCAGAAGGTCGACGCCGCCTGGCTCGAAACGGTCGATCAGCTCATTGGCCAAGACCTCGATGCGCGGCCTCAGCCGCTCGACCTGGCGCGATACGAAGGCGCGGTTGACCAGCGTCCGAAGCCTCGTATGCACTGGCGGCTCGAGCTTCA
>NZ_RZSC01001730.1:0-401 GCF_003998155.1 Mesorhizobium sp. M1E.F.Ca.ET.063.01.1.1 | reverse complement strand
CCTTCGCCATGGACGAGTTTGAAGCGGCCGTCGGTCACCATGTAGAGCTTGCAGTCCGACACCGGCATGGCGAGCTTCAGCCGCGCCGCATCGCCGCTAAAGTCGTATTCGCTGATCGCAAAGTTGCGCAGGCTTTTCCGTTCGCCGGAAGTGAGCGGCAGCAGCGAGCGGCCTTCGAGGATATGCGGCTTGGCCTTGCCGCCGAGGTAGTCGAGGAAGGTCGGCGCGAGATCGATCATCTCGACCAGCGCGTCTGACGTGGTTCCGCGCGTGGCGTCGGCTTCCGTGCGCGGATCGTAGACGATCATCGGAACCTTCACCGCGACGTCGTGGAACAGGTATTTTTCGCCCAGCCAATGGTCGCCGAGATAGTCGCCATGGTCGGAGGTGAAGACGACAAG
>NZ_RZSC01000172.1:0-9668 GCF_003998155.1 Mesorhizobium sp. M1E.F.Ca.ET.063.01.1.1 | reverse complement strand
GTCCGGAAGGCCGCGCTGGAAATTCTCGTAGAAACCGTACCAATCCGTGTTGTGGCCGATCCTCTCGCCGTTGCGGAAGACCACGGTGTTGACCGCACCGAGCATCTCTGCATCCTCGGAAAGGCGATTGAGGTGGGCGATCACTGTCTGCTTGCACGGATGTGTAATGTTGCTGCCGGCAAAACCGCGCTGCTCTTCCTCGTCTAGGAGGTCCGGCAGCGCGGAGGCGGGAAGGCCTCGCTCGGCGAAGTCGAGAAGCTCGTAACGGTAATCGAGGCCCTGGCGTCGCCCCTCCATTTCGTGGAGGGCCGGGGACTTTGACATTTGGATGTCGGCACCGATCAGTCCCACGAGGAATTTCTTGTCGTGCATTGGCATCGCTTTCGAGAGTCAGTGATGGGCCAGGATTTCACCGAGGAAGGTTTTCGTGCGCTGGTGCCCGGGAGACTTGAAGAAGACCTCCGGTTCGGCCTCTTCAACGATTTCTCCGGAGTCCATGAAGATGACGCGGTCAGCGACCTGACGGGCAAACCCCATTTCGTGCGTGACACAGATCATCGTCATGCCGTCACGGGCGAGCCCGATCATGGTGTCGAGCACCTCCTTCACCATTTCGGGATCGAGGGCAGAGGTCGGTTCGTCGAAGAGCATGACCTTCGGCTCCATGCAGAGCGCGCGGGCGATGGCGACGCGTTGTTGTTGTCCGCCCGATAGCTGCGCGGGATATTTGTCCGCCTGGTCAAGGATTCGAACGCGCTCGAGATATTTTCGAGCCAGTCGCTCTGCGTCAGCGTGGCTTACGCCTCGAACACGCATCGGGGCGAGGGTACAGTTCTGAAGTACGGTTATGTGGGGGAACAGATTGAAGCTCTGGAAGACCATTCCCACTTCGCGACGTACAGCATCGATGGATTTGGTGCTTCCGTCCAGTACGTGACCCTCGACGACGATCTTGCCTTCCTCGATCGTCTCGAGGGCATTGATGCAGCGGATTAACGTTGATTTCCCGGAGCCTGACGGCCCGCAGAGGACGATTTTTTCGCCTTTGCGGACCGACAAACTGATGGATTTCAAGGCATGGAAAGTGCCGTACCACTTCTGCACGTCCTCAAGGGAAATCAATGTCGATTGATCTTTTGCGGAATTGAGCACGGAACCCTCCATTTGGGCTTTACTTCACGGTGAACGGGATGTTCGGAATGGATTCCGGGAACTGCGGCAGATCGATCGCCATCCACTTCTTCGTGATGGCGGCAAGCTCACCATTGGCCTTGATCTTGTCGATGAAGGCGTTGACGGCTTCGTTCCAGTCCTTCTCGCCGAGACGGGTACCGACGCCGTTGTAGGTCGTCAAAAAGTTAATCTTGCGCTCGTACGTGCCGGCACTCGCCGCATCCAGACGCTGACCATAGAACTGGTTGCCGCCAACCGCCTTTACCTGTCCGGAGACCAGAGCCTGGATGGTTGCGGCGTCGTCATCAAAGCGGCGAACCGTTGCGGTGGATCCGACGGCGTTCGTTACTGCCTTGTCCTGCGAACTGGATTTCGGAACGCCGATCTCCCATCCGGCAACGTCTTCAGGCTTCGTAACCGTGTCGGACTTGGCGGCATAAAGCGAAATCGTGTTGGCGGCGTAAGGCTTGCTGTATTGAATTGCTTTCGCGCGTTCTTCCGTCATCGCCATCGTTGCGAACAGGATGTCGACTTTGCCGGTGGTAAGCGCCGGAATTCGGTTGGCAACGGCGAGCGGCTGGAATTGAACCTTCACGCCTAATTCCTTGGCAAAAAGGTTGGCGACGTCAGCGTCGAAGCCGTCCTGCACGCCGCTTGTGTTGACGAACCCCCATGGCGCATTGTCGCCCTGGATGCCGACCACGAGCGTGCCCTTTGCCTTGATTTCCTCTACAGTTGCCGCAGAGGCGGCGGCAGTGCCAACGGTTGCGAAGGCAATAGTTGCCAGTGCAAGTCCGAGAAAAATCCTACGACTGTTATGCATGCTTATTCTCCTCCTCAGAGAGTTTTGCTTCGAGCGAAGCGGTTAGCGGGCAGCTTTCGCCATCCGTTTTTCAAGGCGACTTCCCGCATGGGAGAGCGGCCAGCAAATGATGAAGTAGATTGCGCCGACAATTCCGAAGACGAGCAGCGGACGATAGGTCTGGTTTGAAATGATCTGACCGGCGCGAGTCAGTTCAATGAAGCCGACGATTGCTGCCAGCGACGTGCCCTTGGTGAGCTGGACAAGGAAGCCGATCGTGGCCGGCATCGAAATTTTCAGGGCCTGCGGCAGAATGACGTCTTTCATCCGCGAGACATAATGCAGACCGAGGGCGTTGGCGGCTTCCGTCTGGCCCTTCGGCACAGCCTCGATGGCGCCGCGCCAGATCTCGCCCAGGAAGGCGCTGGCATGGAGCGTGAAGGCGACTGCGACCGCGATCCACGCGTTAACGTCGATGCCCAACAGCGCAACGCCGTAATAGACAACGAAGAGCTGCATCAGAAGGGGCGTGCCCTGGAAGACGCCGATATACCCTGCGGTGATCGTCCGGGCGACCTTGTTGTTCGAGGTGCGCAGGAGCGCGATCAGGATTCCGAATATCCCCCCACCGATGAAGCCCACGATCGCAAGCAGCACGGTCCATTTCAAACCCTGCATCAAAAAGAAAAATTGATCTTCTCCGATAGGACCCATGGCTGCTTCCTATCGCGTCGGGTAGTTGAAGTAGTGGCGGGAAATGAGCGCAAAGAGGCCCATCATCAGGCTTGAGATGACCAGGTAGATAGCGGTCACCGTGAAATAGACTTCGAAGCTGCGGAAGGTGTCAGACTCAATGCGCTGAGCGGCCGAGGTCAGTTCGTAGGCGGCGATCGACGTGCAGACAGACGTTGTCAGTGTCAGCATGATGAACTGGCTTGTGAGCGAGGGATAAATCGCCCGCAGCGCCGGCTTGAGCACGATGAGCCGGAAGACGTCCGCCTTGTGAAGACCAAGTGCGAAACCCGCCTCGATCTGGCCGCGCGACACGCTTTCGATCCCGCCTCGGATGATCTCGATTGCGTAGGCCCCACCATTGATGCCGAGGGCAATGATCGCCGTGACGGTCGGATTGAGGCGGATGCCCATGAGAGGAAGGGCAAAATATATGAAGAAGATCTGCACCAGGAATGGCGTATTGCGCACAACCTCGACGAACACGATCGCGACAGCCCGCGTGATCTCGCTCTTGGAACTCCTTGCAACGACGCCCAGGAGCCCGATGACGAGTGCGAGGAGCATCCCAGCTAACGCAAGGCCAACCGTTCCAAGCGAACCCCATAGCAATTCCGGGGCGCGGTCGAGGACCGCACCGAAATCGAACGTATACCGCATGTAAGACTTCCTCCTCCCTGACGGCCTAGGCCGCGTCGGCGCCGGATCAATGATCCGGTTTCAAAACTCCCAGTGCGCTGGCATGCAGGTGTTTTAAATGTGCCTCCGGGTCGACCGACCCGACGAGTGGCACTTCGACCGAGATAGCAGCGCCGTATTCAGTTGCCGCACAGAGGTCCTCCAATGGCAGTTCGCCTTCTCCAGGAGCGAACCTACCGCTTCTCGCCTCGGCGATCATTGCGTCCGATGTTTTGGGCGCAGGACCGCGGACGTCGCAAAGCTGGATGTGTTTTACCTTCCCTGCATTTGCGCGAAGCTCGTCGATCGAAGCTCCGTTTCGGAAGAAGTGAATCCCGTCAACGAGGGCACCGGCGTTCTCTGCGCCACAGGCATTCAACACCTCTATGCTGTCCCGAAAGGTCCTTACCGTCCGCCAGCCCATGTTTTCGATGTCGACCGACATGCCATATCGCGCCGCGACGGCGCAAAACTCAGACAGGTTTGCGGCAAGACGGCCGCCGTCTCGATCATCGCCGCAAACACTCAGCCGGCGCGCCCCTATGTTCGCAGCGGCTGCCACGGTCGCCTCGTGGGAGGCAGCAACGAAGCTCTCGTCGATCACGAAGAACTCGATATCGAACACCTTGATGCCTTCGCCATCGGCAACTGTCTTGAACTCCTGGGCACTCTGGCTGCCCATCGGCAACTCGTAGAAAGGGGCTCCGGGAAAGGCGGGGTGCAGACGAAGCCCCATCGAGGCAAAACCCGCCCGAGCAGCTGTCACGGCGAATTCCTTTGGCGGCAGCCCGATCGATGAAAAGTGCGCCACGCCCAGTTCAAGACCCGGCCTTGGCGTCGCGACGGTCATCACAAGGTCCCCTTTGTCGCAAGGTGATTGCGCAGGTTGGTTCCCGTGCGGTGAATATGCTGACGCAACATATCGCACGCATAGTCCAGATCCCGCGCGACGGCTCCCTGAGCGATCTCACTATGCTCCTGGCTGACGTTGCGGTCACCCGACGTGCGGGTCAGAAACACCCGGCGATAACGGTCGTTGAGATTAAGAAGCAATCTGCAGAAATGGAGCAGGATCGGCTTTCCGCAGCCAGAGATTAGTGTCAGATGGAATTCGCGGTGGAGTTCTTCCCAGCGCTCCAGTGTCTCCGGCCGAGCCGCGTCGCGCTCGGTGCGGTTAAGGCGATGCAGCGCGCGCATGACGTTGCCCTCCCACTCCACATCGCCGAGCCGCATGGACTCGCGAAGCGCAAAGACTTCAAACTCTTCGCGCAGGGTGGTGATCTCTTCCAGATTGGCCAAGGAAATTGATGAAACGCGGTAGCCGCGATTGTCCTCGAACTCCACTAGACCGTCCGATATCAGCCGCGCCAACCCTTCACGCAGCGGACTGAGGCTCACGTTGAACGTCTTGCGCGCCTTGTCGAGATTGATCTTGCTGCCGGCCTGAAGCTCGCCGGAGATGATCGCCTCACGGAGACGGGATGCAAGCTGGCTCCCAATCGTGTTTTTGCCGTCATCGAGAAAGCCAGAAGACGGTGGAGCATCTTCTGTCGTCGGAGCAAATGCGCCGTCGTCATGCGGTACCATTGTTCCTCCCAGGGCTCCCCGAGCTAATCGTCGATGATCGATATAATAAACGATTATTCATGTCAACTTGAGTGCGCTGAAATTTGCAAAAAAGCCAAGCCTTAGCTTTTTTATGAAAACAAAACATAATTAAATCAATGTACTATATGTCGAAATCCTGTTCCGCTCGGCCTCTCGGAGCCGCGAGAATGCACGGTGGCGGCCTTGACAGATAATCGATTATTTTGATAGTCGGGGAAATCGGGAGGTAGCCCACTTGGTGATCAAAACTGAAAGCGATCTGACGCCAGCCGTCCTCGCTGTGATGAATCGCACTGAAGACCCCCGCCTGCGAGAAATCCTCGTGGCAATGGTCACGCATCTTCATGCCTTCGTGCGCGAGGTTCGACTGACGGAGGTCGAGTTTCGGGAGGCGACAGCCATGCTGAACGAGATCGGGAAGCTGCATACTGATCACCACAACGAGTTTGTGCTGATGGCCGGTTCTCTTGGCGTGTCTTCACTTGTCTGCCTGCTGAACAATGGCGACAGAGGACAGACTGAGACCTCCCAGTCGCTGTTGGGCCCATTCTGGCGCCTCAACTCTCCGCGAGTCGAAAATGGCGGGTCGATCATCCGATCCGAGACGCCGGGCACTCCCTTGTTCGTGCATGCCAAGGTCGTTGACCGCGACGGTAAGCCAATTGCCGGCGCCGAAGTGGACGTCTGGCATGCATCTCCCGTCGGTCTTTATGAAAACCAGGACCCGGACCAGGCCGAGATGAACTTGCGCGGCAAATTCATGACCGACGAGCAAGGTCGGTTCTGGTTCAGGACCGTCAAGATGGTCGGGTATCCGATACCGGTCGATGGCGTGGTCGGACGCCTGCTCAAAGCTCAGGGACGCCATCCGTACCGACCAGCGCACCTGCACGCACTGATCTTCAAGCATGGATACAAGACGCTGATTTCCCAGGTCTTCGACCCCAGCGACCCGAACATCGACTCCGATGTTCAGTTCGGTGTCACGGCAGCGCTGACCGGCGACTTCATTCGTCATGAGGAGCCCCGTCCGAACGAAGCGGATATTCCTGGTCCGTGGTTCTCGCTCGACTACACCTATGTCATGGAGCCCGGCGAAGCCGTTTTGCCGCGTCCCCCGATCAAATAAATCACGATCAGCAGAGCAAACGATATGATCACCGAAGAAGAACGCCGGGCCGCGGCAGACGCGCTGCTCAAAGCTGAAATCGAGCGCAAGCCGATCATACAGCCTAGCGAGACCTACCCGAACCTCGAGCTCGAGGACGCCTACCGAATTCAGGCTTTGTGGGCGGAGGCGAGGGTAGCCAAGGGCGCACGGATCGTCGGGCATAAGATTGGCCTGACGTCACGCGCAATGCAGATGGCTTCGAAGATGACGGAGCCGGACTACGGCTGCATTCTTGACGATGCGCTTTACAACGACGGAGCGCAGATCAGGGCTGACTTGTTTATCAAGCCGCGCCTCGAGGTCGAGCTGGCCTTTGTTATGGGTGAGGATCTCGTCGGGTCCGGCACCAGGATCTATGACGTCATGCGTGCGACCGAGTTCGTTGTCCCGGCGCTCGAGATTATCGACTACCGGACCGAAGTCCCTCGAGCGATCACGGATACCATTGCGGACAATGCGGCTTTCGGCGCCCTCGTCGTTGGCGGTCGTATAATTCGCCCGATGGACATCGATATCCGTTGGGTCGGAGCGACTCTCTCCAAGAACGGCATCATCGAGGAATCGGGCGTGTCGGCGGCGATCATGGGACATCCGGCGGCCGGCATCGCGTGGCTGGTCAACAAACTTCATGCTGTGGGCGGTGGCCTGAAGAAGGGACAAATAGTCCTGGCCGGCTCCTTCACGCGTCCTGTCGATATCGCGAAAGGCGATGTCATCCAGGCCGACTATGGCCCTGTTGGCTCCATCGGCGTGTCGTTCGTGTGAGGTGCTAGATGGAACATCCTGTCAATCGGTTCAAGCGGAAGCTCCTTGCTGGTCAAAGTCAGATCGGCCTGTGGTGTGGCCTGCCGGGAAACTACGCCGCGGAAATCGTCGCGCCTTCAGGTTTCGATTGGCTCCTGTTCGACACGGAACATTCTCCGGGTGACGTTCTGACCGTCCTGCCACAATTGCAAGCGGTCGCACCATACGACGTTTCCCCAGTCGTCCGCCCGGCCATCAACGACCCCGTTCTCATCAAACGCTTCCTGGATATTGGCGTTCAGACACTGCTCATTCCCTACGTTCAGAACGCGGAAGAGGCGAAAGCCGCAGTCGCGGCCGTGCGATATCCTCCGGGTGGAATTCGTGGTGTTTCTGCCCTGACGCGCGCCACTCGTTTCGGCCGAGTTGCGCACTATGCGCAAAATGCGGAACGGGAAATTTGCCTGTTGCTGCAAGTTGAGACGCGGGAAGCGCTTGGCAACCTCGAGTCGATTGCCTCGGTAGAGGGAGTGGATGGCGTATTCGTAGGACCGGCAGACCTTGCAGCGAGTTTCGGACACAGGGGCCAACCGAGCCACCTGGAGGTGGTCGATGCAATTGTCGACGCGATTGAACGCCTGAAAGCGCTGGGCAAGCCTGCGGGCATTCTTACCCCGGATGAGAAGTTCGCGGCACGGTGCATCTCACTGGGAACACTATTTACTGCCGTTGGTGTCGATGTCGCTGTTCTGGCGAGGGGATCGGAAGCACTCGCGGCACGATTTGCATCGCAAGGAGCGTACCGCGATGCCGGAACGTGATGAACTCCTCACTGAAATCGCACCGACGGGAGTCATCAGAGCGGCGGTCAACATGTCGAATGCCGCACTTGTCCAACTCGATCCAGTGACAGGCGTTCTAACAGGGCCGAGCGCGCAGATCGCGATCGCACTTGCGGCAGAACTCGACTGCTGTTTGTCGCTGGTTCGATACGGATCGGCCGCTGACATTCTTGCGGCTGCCGAAGGCAACGAGTGGGACGTTGCATTCATTGCTCCCGATCCGTCACGTGCCGACAGGTTATCCTTCTCGCCCCCCTATACCACGGTGACCGCCAGCTTTCTGGTGTCAGACAGTAGCCCGCTAGGCAGCGTGGGGCATGTCGACGTCGAAGGGGTGCGCATCGCCGCCGCCAGAACCGCTGCGTATACAAAGCAGCTTGAGCGACAGGTTAGAAATGCAATCCTCCTTCATACCGAAAATCCCGCCTCCGCCCTGGACATGCTTATATCCTCCCAGTGCGATGCGGCTGCGGGCTTGACCGAGTCCCTGTCACGTTTCTGCGAAGAAAATCCAGGTTTCCGCGTTGTTGAGGGGACATTCTCGAAAGTGCCTCAGGCGATCGCTGTGCATCGGAGGTGCATTCACGCTTCAACCTTCCTGTCGGACTTCATCCAGCAGCATTGCAGTGCGGGTAAGCCGAGCAATTGAAGCAGTTGGCGGAACATGCGAGGGAGCCGGGTCGAGGGGACGCGACAGGTTAACCCCCGAATAGTCAATTGGAATCCTCTTTCCTCTCAAGCGTTCCGACTCGGAAGTTCATGTTTCGTTGAGCCTTTGGGTACGATGTCGAGCAACTCTTATTCCGAACGGTTGGCGGTGGCCGTGCCCCGGATCATGCGCGTGTGCTTTGTGGTGCAGCAAGTCCTTGCCGTCGTTGCCATTCGGCGTCCTGACGACCGCGTGGATGTGCCCGCGCGTCGGGCACGCCCCGCCGCCACCGCGAGAATGGCCCAGATCGGCGCTCCTCCCCCACCATCGCAGCGGGTCAAAAGGTATCGGGGCGTAATCAGTCGGTGAAGATTGCCCAGAAGCCGGGCAGAATGCGGCTTGCGTCGCTCGGCGGCGCAGCCTCACCGACCGGCGCGACGCCGCCTTTCGAAATCGGAAGTCATGACCCAAAGCCGTCTCGCAGTCCCGAGCGGGGAATGGCTCTAAGCTCCGGAAGGCCGTCCTTCGGTTCCGCTTCCTGATTGGCTTTCTGCCTTCGCCAAACTGAGCTCCAGGCGCTCGATCAGCGCCAGATAGCGTGGATGATCGCGCAGAGGATTCATATCAACATCCTGCGCCATCCAGTGCACTTGCTGCAATCCAAGCTGCGGCACGCAGTGCTGCAGCGTGTCGATCGCCTTTTCGACGGCGCCGATCGCCGCCAGGAAACACGCGACATTGTAGTGGCTGTTATAGTCCTCCGGGTCGATGGTGATCGCGCGCTCGGCCCACTGGAGGGCGCGTTCGTCCAGGCCGAGATTGTGGAGGATGTAACAACCATAGGCATAGGCTGCCCCATCGTCCGGATAGAGCTGCATGGCTTTCTCGATGCGGATAAGCAACTCCCCTGAAAGCCTGTGGGCTTCCTCCTCGTCGCCCAGCGTCTTGCGGCAATCCCAGAGCATGCACATCGCACCATAGCTGTTGCGATCAACCTCCACCGCCTTCTCGTAGGCGGCCGCGGCCTCTGCAAACTTGCGCTCCATGCGCAGCACGTCGCCCAAGGTCCTGTGCGCCTCGTAGAGATCGGGATCGAGCGCGATTGCTCGCCGGCAGGCGGCGCCTGCGAGCTCGATTTGCTCCTTTTGGAAATGCGCCATCGCCTGGGCCACGTGAGCTTCCGCCAGCGTCGAGTCCAAAGCCAGCGCGCGCTGCGCCTCGGCGCTCAAGGTGACAAGGTTTGCACTGGGATCTCCGGATCTCAGCAAC
>NZ_RZSC01001729.1:0-402 GCF_003998155.1 Mesorhizobium sp. M1E.F.Ca.ET.063.01.1.1 | reverse complement strand
TGTCCCGAGCGCGAAAAGCACGCCGGCCGTCAAAAGATACTTGTTCATGATTGTCCCTCGCAGTTTGTGTGATTGCTGGGTCACTCGGCGTGGTCCATGTCGGTGTCGCCGGTTTCACCCATGCCTTCGACTTCGAACTCGACGGTGACGCTGCCGGCCTTCTCGAAGGTTAGCGTCGCCGGGAATTTTTCGCCCTGCTTGGGCTGCCGCTTCAGCCCAACGAACATCAGGTGATAGGCGCCCGGCTTGAGCGCCACCTTGCCGCCGGGCGGGATTTCGAGGCCGCCGCTGACCGGGCGCATGGTCATGACGCCGTCCTTGACGCCCATCTCATGCAGTTCGGCCTTCTCCGAAATGTCGGAGGCAATCGCCAGCAGCCGGTCCGGCGAGCTGCCTTTGTTG
>NZ_RZSC01001728.1:0-402 GCF_003998155.1 Mesorhizobium sp. M1E.F.Ca.ET.063.01.1.1 | reverse complement strand
GTGCCAGGATTCGATGCGCCGCGTCGGCAGGCCGTGCTTGATGGCCTCGATCGCGTCGTCGCGCTTCGTCATCACTGCGCCGTCGCCGGGCAGCAGCGAAAGCCGCTCGCCGAAGGCATCGATCAGCGCCGTCTCGGCCAGTGTCCGCTGGGGCTGTGCGTGCATGTTCATTGCTCTCGCCTCACTCGGCCCCATCTCACGCGGCTTCACCGATCACACCGGCATAGCCGTTGGTTTCGAGATCGAGCGCCAGCGACTTGTCGCCCGACTTGATGACCTGCCCCTTGTAGAGCACGTGCACGCTGTCCGGCACGATGTGCTCGAGCAGGCGCTGGTAGTGGGTGATGACGACGATCGCCCGCTCCGGCGAGCGCAGCGCATTGACGCCGTCGGCGACGATCT
>NZ_RZSC01001727.1:0-402 GCF_003998155.1 Mesorhizobium sp. M1E.F.Ca.ET.063.01.1.1 | reverse complement strand
ACCAATCTCCAGCACCACGCCATGTGTCGGAAGAACACGCTTTAGGACCGCGAGGATCGGTGCCAAATTTCGCGCAGCTGAAGGCGAGAACATGCGCTGGTCGGGGCTTACGCCGCGCTGTTCAAGCGCAACAGGCGAGCGGTTGTCATTCTCCTCGGGCATGGGCCGCAGATCCTCCGGGGCCGACGTTTCCCGCTTTATAGCTGAAATGATGGAACCGGATCCCGAAGATTTTGGACTGCAAGGCCTCGTCGAAGGAATATCCGAGGATGGTTGGAATTGGTCCTACGCGTCCTGTGCCAAGCGTCAGCCTCTTCATCACTAGGAGCGAAGCGACGCAGCGCAGACCCTGGGATCGCGAAAGCCACGCAATAAAAAACCGGCGTCAGCTTGCTTCTGACG
>NZ_RZSC01001726.1:0-403 GCF_003998155.1 Mesorhizobium sp. M1E.F.Ca.ET.063.01.1.1 | reverse complement strand
GGTTCTTGCATGCCATGGCGAGTTTGCGCATGATTTCAAGCTCGGCGACCAGATCGTCGACCGTAACCTCTGACCGCTTTGCGGCCTCGGCCCGCAACTCAGCGACGCGGGCGGCCACCTTAGGTAATCTGACCATCTTGGAGGCCTCCACCTCAGCAGCGTTGCCGCGCGCAGCGTAGCCCGCCTCGACATAGGCGCGAGATTGTGGAAGGCCTTCGGCGAGGCCAAAGCAGAAACGCTCCTGGCGTATGTTCAATTTTGCATTTGACATTGCGGTGCCAGAATACTGCAGCCGACGGCCTTCTGCTATCCTGAAGAGCTCTGGGCGTACCATTCTCGCGCCATTGCGCCATCGGTGCGCCATCGGGGAAATACAATTGGCGCACTAAATGCGCCATTGAAT
>NZ_RZSC01001725.1:0-403 GCF_003998155.1 Mesorhizobium sp. M1E.F.Ca.ET.063.01.1.1 | reverse complement strand
GTCGCCATCGCCTTCCTCAAGAACGAGAAGCCGGAACTGGTGTGGAACGGGGCCCGCGCAGCGTTTCGGGGCCAGAGCTGGGTTCCCCGGCCTTCGAACCGCCATCTTCATGTGAGAGCTTAATGGTTGAAAAAGGATTACGGCATAGTTTCCAGTGATAGTCACCTCGAGCGGCCGCCAAGAGCCGTGGGGGGTGCGAGGCGTCGGCGAAAGTGCTCCCTGACGGAGATTGGAAGCATGTTTTCCCGATTCTACGACCGGAATCTTTTCCGTGTCATTTCCATGGCGATTGCCCTCATGGGCGCTCTCGTCTTCTCAACCTCCGCGCTGCGGGCACAGGAATATACCGCCCAGGAGATCATCGATTCCGGCCACAAGTTCTTCGGCGCGACCTCCGGCGGCC
>NZ_RZSC01001724.1:0-403 GCF_003998155.1 Mesorhizobium sp. M1E.F.Ca.ET.063.01.1.1 | reverse complement strand
GTTCAGCGCGATATGGGCGGCGTTGAGGTCGACGGCGTCGATCCGTTCGGGCGAACGAGTGAGATATGCAAGGATGTTGCAGCCGCCCGAGGCGATGGTGACGATGCGGTGGCCGGCGCCGAGCTGCATGGCCTCCATGTCGACATCGGGGTCTTCCCAGATCTGCGGATAGACGAGGCCGGAAAACAGGAAGGCGAAGAGCCGCTCCGACATGCCGGCCTTCGACAGCGGGCGATTCTGGTAGACGGCTTTTCCAACTTCCTTGCCGCGGCGAAAAACCAGATCTCCGGAAACGTCCGTCATGGCAAGGTGATTCCCCGTTTGCTTTGGCGCAAGCGGGTAGCGCAGCGTTATGACAGGCCGGTGACAGACGGAGGCCTCGATAATTCTACTGCGGCGGTCC
>NZ_RZSC01001723.1:0-403 GCF_003998155.1 Mesorhizobium sp. M1E.F.Ca.ET.063.01.1.1 | reverse complement strand
CAGGAAGACCGTGCTCGTCGTCGTGGCGACGGCTGTGCTCGTGAGCGCCTGCACCACCACCGATCCGTATACTGGCGACCAGAAGATTTCCAACACGGCGGCCGGTGCCGGCCTTGGCGCTCTGGCGGGTGCCAGCCTCGGTCTGCTGGCCGGCGGCAATGATCGTCGCAACGCGCTGATCGGCGCGGGTATCGGCGCGCTTGCCGGCGGCGCGATCGGCGCGACGATGGACCAGAACGAAGCTGAGCTCCGTCGTCAGTTGCAGGGCACCGGAGTGAGCGTCACCCGCAGCGGCGACCAGATCATCCTCAACATGCCGTCCGACATCACCTTCAACGTCGACCAGGACGCGGTGAAGCCCGGCTTCTATCCGGTGCTGAACTCGGTGGCGCTGGTGCTGAAC
>NZ_RZSC01001722.1:0-404 GCF_003998155.1 Mesorhizobium sp. M1E.F.Ca.ET.063.01.1.1 | reverse complement strand
TCCTATGGCAAGGCTGCCGGCAAACCAAGCGGCGCCAAGCCGTACGGCAAGCCGCGTGGCGAGCGCCCGGATGGCGGCGACCGGCCGCGCCCGAAGGGTCCCAGGACCAGATGAGGGCCGGACTGAAATGAGAATCGCCGGCGGTGAGTTCCGCGGGCGTCCGCTGGCGACGCCGCGCGGCAATGCCATCCGCCCGACCACCGACCGCACGCGCGAGGCGCTGTTCAACGTGCTGGCGCATCGCTTCGCCGACAAGCTCGATGGCGCGCGCGTGCTCGACCTGTTCGCCGGCACCGGCGCGCTCGGTCTGGAAGCGCTGTCGCGGGGCGCTTCCTACGGCGTCTTCATCGAGGAATCGGCCGAGGGACGCGGCCTGATCCGCGAGAATGTCGAGGCCTTCGGAC
>NZ_RZSC01001721.1:0-404 GCF_003998155.1 Mesorhizobium sp. M1E.F.Ca.ET.063.01.1.1 | reverse complement strand
ACCATGTGCTGGTCGACGAATACCAGGACACCAACCGGCTGCAGGCCTCGATCCTGACGGCACTGAAACCCGACGGCGCCGGCCTGACGGTGGTGGGCGACGACGCGCAGTCGATCTATTCGTTCCGCGCCGCGGAAGTGCGCAACATCCTCGACTTCCCCACGCAGTTCGCCCGGGCAGCGGCAATCGTCACGCTGGAGCGCAACTACCGCTCGACCGAGACGATCCTGGCGGCGGCCAACGCGGTGATCGGGGAGGCCGCCGAGCGCTTCACCAAGAACCTCTGGAGCGAGCGCAGATCGTCCGAAAAGCCGCTTCTGGTCACCGTACGCGACGAGGCCGAGCAGGCAAGCTATGCCTGCCACGCGATCCTCGCCGAGCGCGAGGCCGGCACGGCGCTGAAG
>NZ_RZSC01001720.1:0-404 GCF_003998155.1 Mesorhizobium sp. M1E.F.Ca.ET.063.01.1.1 | reverse complement strand
GTCTACGCCTCGGCCGAAGCCGGACGTCCGGCAACGATCGCGCATCAGCAGTCGACGGTGATGGCGATGCTCGAATGCGCTGAGCCGTCCCTGGTCGCCTGGCGCGTGCTGGCGCGCGTCGGCGATGCCTTCATGACGGTGGAGGAAGAGGATGCGGTCGCCGTGATGAGGCGGCTGGCGCGACCTTTGGGCAACGATCCGGCAATCATCTCCGGCGAGAGCGGCGGTGCGGGGCTCGCCGGACTGATCCGCGCGGCAGGGGACAGGCGTATGCGGGCGGCGCTCGGCCTCGACAGCCATTCGCGCGTGCTCGTCGTCAACTCGGAAGGAGCGACCGACGCCGGCCGCTATGCCGAACTGGTCGGCGTGAGGCCGGACGACGTGCTGATGCAGCTTGCCTGAAG
>NZ_RZSC01000171.1:0-9672 GCF_003998155.1 Mesorhizobium sp. M1E.F.Ca.ET.063.01.1.1 | reverse complement strand
GTAGATCAAGGTCCGATTCACCCAGCAGGACAGCTGGAAGGCGCCTGCTGCTCCTCCAATAGCAGCATTCGACGTTGCTTCGCTCCAATGCGGTCAGCGCCGCGAGCAGGGTGCTAAGTACCTCGATCTCCCCGGCAGGCGTGGCGTTGGCATTTTTCGTTTCGCTGGCCAGGGTCGCCGGAGATTCAGGCTCACATTGCGGGACGCAGCTGGGCTGATGACCGGTGGATATCATTGCATCGAACCCCACGAATTGGGACATGCGGCTATCCCAAGCGAGCTCTGAGCTGTCCCGACCTCAAGGCTAAGGCAGCAAAGACGAGACCGGGCAAGATGTTCAATCGCTTGCGGATGTTGGTGGCCATTGCCAAGTTCCAGACGACCAGTGCGAGCGTGAAGCCGACCGCCGCTCCGGTCGCCCCGTCCATCGCTATGCCGGCTGCACAGGCGACGACGGCAGTCACGGAGCCGCCAACCATCGTCGTCGCGGCGGCCCACTCATTCTTGGTCATGGTCAGAAGGTTTAGCTGGGGTCCGCAAACCGCATTGCAGAGATAACCCATGATGAGGATTCGTGCGATCGGTGCTCCCACAGCAAAATCCTCGCCGAACCAGCTTAGGAGAGGTTCGGTGACCACCAGCAACGCCAGGGCCAATGCGAGTGCCCCGCTGAAACTCAGAACTGCTGCTCGTGAGAATAGCCGCTGCAGGCCTTCGTGATCCCCGCGGGCATGAAGATCCGCAGCAGTCGGCGAGAACATCGTGCTTACTGCGACATTCGAAAGACCGACCAGCATCGCCACGTTCAGGCATAGGGCAAAAATGCCAGCCTCGTGGACCCGGCCCGTCCAACCCAAAAGCATGACCCCCGTTCGGCTTACGAAGGCATCAAGCCCGGTAATTAGCACGGTAGGAGGGATTACAGACCGCCACAAACGCCCGGAATAACTCGCCCGCGCGTTTTGCAGGTCAGTCGGCCGCAGCTTGATTGCCGTGGCGAGGACAAGCATCGCGGTAACGGCCGAGCTTGTCACTACCGCCATCATCGCGAAAGGGGCATCCAGGGTTACCCAGCCCGAAAACGCCGCGCCACCCACCAGCGCCAACAGCAGCCCATCGCGCGCCACACGCTCGGGCAAAAGCGCGGACACCACGCCTCCAAAGGCGCGAATTAGGCTGGCGCCAAGCGTACAGGCCGTCATCAGCGGCACCGCCGCCATGGCGAGCAGCATTGCCCTCTGAAGTTCCTGGTGATTCTCTCCCGAAAAGGCGACGAGGCTGGCTCCTGTCAGTCCCGCCAGCATCGCGGCCGAGAGCGACCACGAGAGCGCGAAGATGATTACGCCGCGCGCTAGGTCCCAACGTCCAGCGGCCCTGTATTCCGGCACGAAGCGCAACAGCGACATGTTAAAGCCGAGCGTCGAGAGGGTGGCGAGAACGGTGCTCCATGCCAAGGCGTATGAGTAGGTGCCATAGCTCGTCGCGCCGACCAGCCGTGCGATTCCAAGCTGTGCCATGCTGGTGAGGCCCGCACCACCGATATAGACCAGAAGGGCGAATATGCTCGCATGCAATAGACGCCGGCCCACATCATGGGGACGCCGGTGGAACACAGTAACGGATGATCGGCCTGCGGTGCCCCCGAGTGAGAGGGTATGAGTAACCCCGTCGGCCGCATGGAGTTCAAGCGACTGACTTTCCGAGCAGTCTTCCGTGCTTCCCTTGTTATCCGCCTGTCTTGCGGCCGCCAACCCGCCACCGCGCGTGTCGTTGATGAAGGGAACCCCGGTTCGCGATAATCGCGTCTGGATTTCCTGTTCCACCTGACAAAGGCCGCTTGCGATGGACTGTTCGTCGACTGCCCCAACCGAGACGTTGCTTCGCCGCGCGCTCCGGAGAACATTACCAATCTTTTCGAAGACATCGAAAAATTGCATGTTGCCAGCGACGTCTACGTCTAAGAACCGTTCCGCAGGCGGTTCGTGCATCATTCTTGTCTGAAGCCGTGCTTCCACGACATCGCGCGGGACTGCCATCCCAACCACCAGATCAGCCCGGGGCGTAGATTCGAGCGCTCGCACGATCAACCTGTCGTCTGCGGCGCCATTGAACATTGCAAGGGACCCGATCGCCTGCACAAAGCCTTGGTCGAATATGATTATATTTGTTGATCCCTGCGCCTGTGTCCAGCAGCGTGACAGGCGAACTATGTACTGCCACATAAGAATTCGCCGTATAAGGCTCTTTGGTGGTATTGTTCTTACAATTTTATTTGCGGATGCAATATCACTGTTTCGCCAAAATGAAGAAAGAAGTGCCAGAACTGTGATGAAAATGGCGGATGATATTCGGGAGATTACCGCGAAAATGCCGAAGCGGTCCCAGCCGCCGCCTCTATCGCGGGGCAGGTAGCACAGGGTGACTTTGGCAACGTACCCATGGTCGCGCAAATGCTTGGCGAGGGCGTTCGCGAAGGTTGTTTTACCGGATCCCGCTGGTCCGAAAAGTTCAATGATCATGCCGTTTCAATCCGGAGATCGAGTTGATCGGTTCAGCCCTCTCAATGGCCCTTCAACAAAAGGTCGCCGCTATCCCTGAGTCGGTGGTTGGCGTGTTGTTTGAGATTCACCTGGGTGAGAACGGCGGAGCGGACAGATTCCAGGAGAGATTCTCTTCTGCTTCGATGAACTCGAAGACGCTGCGCGCTAAGGTTCGTGGCGTCGGCCGAAAGTCCGCAATGACTAGCCGCCGCGAACGCGCCCACGTCGTTTCTCGAACCGGCTATCAGCCGCGCCGTGCCTTTTCGGGTCAGCCACCAGTGCTCGAAGAAAGCCCGATCGTTCCTATTCTGGAAAAAAGTCGCGGCAGTCCAGAGAGAGGCGAGCCATTGCAGGCTGCAGAAGACAAGGCGCAGGACCCGCGCTCGTGCTTCCAGCAAAGAGAAGGTCCAGCCGAGCCCGTTTATCGTGCGGACGACCGGCACCTGACCGCGCACTGCCAAAGGGGTCAGCAAATTGGGCTTGGTGTCGAAGCTTTGGATGATGTCCGGCCGGGTCTCTGCCATCAACCCGCGGACCGAGCGCAACGCGCTCAATCGCGCACCGCCAATGGCAAATCGATCGAATTCAATGCGATGATGCGGAATTCCGTGGCGTGAAAACGCGGTGACGTCGTCACTCGATATGGCCGTCAGCCTAAAACCCTTTTTGCGCAGCGACAGCAGGAACGGAATATGCAGGCGGTGGTCCTCGCCTCCTATGCAAACCAGGTGGGGGTCCATCTCGCCTCTCCCGAGAGTGCGGGGCACCTCAAGCGCACGACGTGGCTGGCGACTTGATTTTTTCTCATTGCCGGTTTGCAACCCTTCCGCGTGACATCCGCCCGGATCACGCTAGGGGCATGCTTGTCCACTGTCCTCGTCCGTTTGAATGAAGCAGGGTGCCACGCGCCGCTACCAGTGTACCGAAACAGCTTCGACGAAGCAGTCGGCGGGTAGCGCGTGCGCGTTGTCGGCGCCGAACGCAATCCGCTCGTCGTGTCGGCACTCCGCCAAATGCTGGAATGCGATGGACGTTTCGAACTGGTGAACGCCGTGCAGAGCGGCAAGCAGTTCCTGGACCTGGCGGCGGAGGCCGGCTTCGATGTCGCCGTCATCGGCTGGAAGCTTGCCGACATGGACGGCGCCGGCCGTCAAAAGAAACTTTCGGGGAGGAGTTTGGTGCGGTCGAGAAGACTCGAACTTCCACGGGTTGCCCCACAGCGACCTCAACGCTGCGCGTCTACCAATTCCGCCACGACCGCACGTGGTAGGAGCCGGAACCGTCCGGCCCGGGGCCTGTAGCAAATCGCTTCCGGCGAAACAAGTGCGCCGTGCGGAATAATCGCCGCAGATATGCACAACCCTTCACGACCCGGCTTCACGCCGGCGGAACTGGACGTTTCGGCCGATTGCCGCCATATGATTGGCAAATGCATGTCGCCCAAAAGTGCAAGGCGGTTTTGGGATAACGGCATGCATAGTCGAAGATCGAAAGTTCCATGACAGAACGCAGCCAGATCGCCACGTCGTTCCTGCCCCTGCCCGGTTCGGCGCCGGTCGAATGGGTGATCGAGCCCGGATTGACCGCCTATCCGGATGCGCTCGCCTTCATGGAAGCCCGCGCCGAGGCGATCCGCAGCGGCGCGGCCGGCGAGATGGTCTGGCTGGTCGAGCATCCGCCGCTCTACACCGCCGGCACCAGCGCGCGTATCGAAGACCTGATCGAGCCCGACCGGTTCCCGGTCTTCGCCGCCGGGCGCGGCGGCGAATACACCTATCACGGCCCCGGCCAGCGGGTCGCCTATGTGATGCTCGACCTGAAGCGCCGGCGCGAGGATGTCCGCGCCTTCGTCGCAGCGCTCGAAGAGTGGATCATCGAAACACTTGCCGCCTTCAACGTGCGCGGCGAGCGGCGCGAGGACCGGGTCGGCGTCTGGGTGGTGCGGCCGGATCGCCCTGCCCTGCCCGATGGCTCGCCGGCCGAGGACAAGATCGCGGCAATAGGCATCCGGCTGCGGCGCTGGGTGAGCTTCCATGGCATCGCCATCAATGTCGAGCCGGAGCTTGGCCATTTCAGCGGCATCGTGCCTTGCGGCGTCTCGGACCACGGCGTGACCAGCCTCGTCGACCTCGGCCTGCCCGTGACCATGGCCGACCTCGACCTCGCGCTGAAATCCGCCTTCGAGGACGTGTTCGGGCCTGCCTCGGCCCCGGTCGCCGAACTGACCCGAAAGGCAGGCTAAACCCCGCTCCGGCCTAGGGTGTACTGAGATTCAGGTCAGGCCGAGTCGAAAACGTGTCAGCACACTCTACATGAGCTGCGCCGAAGCCCAGAGCACACCATAGCCGTGAATGGCAAAGACCGCGAGCAGCGCGCCGGCCATGGCCAGGCGATCGACGGCTCGGATCGGCTTCAGCTCGTGACGCGGCTTCACGCCGCTGCCCACGGTGAGCAGGCTGAGCATCGAGAACACCGCTCCGGCGATGAGCAGGAAGCCGGGCGGGAAACCGGCGCGCCAGCCGAGCGCCAACAGGGCGGAGAGCAGCAGGAAGGACGCCAGCGCGAGCGCGAGTGGCCCTGGGCAGATCTGGCGCAGCACCTGGCCGCCGTCGAACTTCCACACCGGCACCAGATTGGCGATGTTGAACAGCGACGCGCAGCCGGCAAGCGTCGCCAGCAGCAACGCCGCCAGGCGATGTCCCTCGCTGCCGGCAAGGCCGCTGGCGGCGATCAGGACGGGCACCAGGAAGGCGGAGAAGCCCGCCCCCATCAGCGCCACGAAGGCCACCTCGAAGCGGCTGTCATAGGGCCTGCCGCCGATGGCGATGCCGCCGAGCAGCGGGATGAAGATCATCCGCGCCCGGCGATGCCCGGTCAGGCGGAACGCCGCCATGTGACCCAGCTCGTGCAGCGCCACCACCGAGGTCAGGATCGCGGCCAGCGCCAGCCCGCCAGGGTTGAGCCCGAAGAACGGCCACAGGATGAAGGTCGAAAGCACGGCGAAGCCGATCTGGCTCACCGGATGCTCGAACCAGCCGCCCTTGCGATATGTTCCGGTTCTCGCCCAGACCTGCAGCTTGGCGAGTTCGCGGCGCATGGCGAAGTAGCGGAAGACCAGGAAGGCGACGCCGCGATAGCGGTCTGTTTGCGTAAGCGTCACCCGCGTCGCGTCGCCTTCGCGGACGAGCTCGGTGGTTTCACGATAGTTGGCCCAGAATGAGGGATCGAGCGCCGTGTCCTCGACGACGCGCATCGAGAAGCGGCTGCCTTCCACCACATCCTGAAACTGAGCCTTGCGTTCGATCGGTTGACCATCCCGCCCCTCCCAGGACAGTTTGATCAGCGCCGCGCCCTCGCCGTCCAGGGGTACGGCGGATAGGATTTCACCCGACCAGCCGGCGTCGCCGCCGAACGGCCACAGCGCCTGCCAGAGGCGTTTCCGATCGGCCTCGATGACGCGGCTGACCGTAACCGTGCGCAGCCCGAGCGGCGCGGTCATCAGCAGAAAGATCAGTCCGAGATTTCCGGCCACGAGGGTGACCGTGGCGATGACCGACACTGCCCTTGCTCCCTGTCTTTGGAAGCAGCCTAACGGCGGCGCGGCCAAGAAAAGCTTAACAATGGGCGGGCTCTTGCCCGCCCCAAGGACGGGCTTTTGGCCCGCCCGAAACAAGGGCGGCGAGCCGCCTGATCACATGGCGCCAATCCAGATCGCCATGGAAATGAGGAAGGTGCTCATGCAAACCAGCGAGACGACATCCTGAACCAGATCGGCCATAACTCTCTCCTGTTGTTGGTATGTTCGTAATTTGTTCTAATTTTGTTCGAATGTCAACGATCAGGGAGCGGCGTGCTGGGCCAATCCGGCGATCCGTTTGGGCACGGTTAAGGAAAGGTTGACGCAACAAGATGCGCGACCGGGACTTTAAGACATGGGCCCCGGCCGCGGGGCAGTCGTTTCCTTTCGGGCGCCTGCGCCGCCCCTCACCTGCCTGCCGGCATCCTCTCCCCGTATAGTGACGGGGAGAGGGGCGCTCTCTTCGCTGATTTCGCCAATCGTCAACGTTGCAGGATAAGCATTGAGGCCGCAGCCAGCCCCCTTCTCCCCGTCACTATACGGGGAGAAGGTGCCGGCAGGCGGATGAGGGGCAGCGCAAACGTCTGAAAGGAAGGCGGCTCAACCTACCGTGCCCCCCCAGATTTACACCTCGACACACGGGTTACAGCGGAACCACCTTGCCCTCGGCCAGCGTCACCCGCCGGTCCATGCGCGAGGCCAGCTCGTGATTGTGGGTGACGATCAACGCCGCCAGCCCCGATTGCCTGACAAGCGCCTCCAGCGCGTCGAAGACATAGGAGGCGGTCGTCGGATCGAGATTGCCGGTCGGCTCGTCGGCGAGAAGCACCAGCGGCGCGTTGGCGACGGCGCGCGCGATCGCCACGCGCTGCTGTTCGCCGCCGGAAAGCTCGGCCGGCCGGTGCTGCGCGCGCTTGCCGATCTGCATGTAGTCGAGAAGCTGTGCCGCCCGCTCCGACGCCTCCTTGGGGGGAAGTCCCTTGATCAACTGCGGCATCATGATGTTTTCGATGGCCGAGAACTCCGGCAGCAGATGATGGAACTGATAGACGAAGCCGATATCGTTGCGGCGGATCGCCGTGCGTTCTTCGTCGGAGAGCCGGCCACAGGCACGGCCGGCAAGGATCACGTCCCCCGCGTCCGGGCGCTCGAGCAGTCCCGCCGTATGCAGCAAGGTCGACTTGCCGGAGCCCGATGGCGCCACCAGCGCCACCATCTCGCCGCGACGCAGCGAAAAGTCGGCGCCGTTGAGAATAGTCAGCTTGCGGGGCCCCTGGACATAGTGCCGCTCGACGCCCTTCAGCTCGATAATGGCTTCGGCCATCACTCGTACCTCAAGGCTTCGACCGGATCGAGCCTAGCCGCCCGCCAGGCAGGAAACAGCGTGGCCAGGAAGGATAAGGCGAGCGCCATGATAACGACATAGGTGGTCTCGCGCGGATCCATCTTCGCAGGCAGTTGGCTGAGGAAATAGAGCTCGGGATTGAACAGGATCCTGCCGGTCATCCAGGAGAAGAACTGGCGGATCGATTCGATGTTGAGGCAGATGACCACGCCGAGCAGCACGCCGGCGATGGTCCCGGTCACGCCGATCGCGGCCCCCGTCATCAGGAAGATGCGCAGGATCGCGCCGCGCGAAGCCCCCATCGTGCGCAGGATGGCGATGTCATGGCCCTTGTCCTTCACCAGCATGACGAGGCCGGAAATGATGTTGAGCGCCGCCACCAGCACGATCAGCGTCAGGATCATGAACATGACGTTGCGCTCGACCTGCAGCGCCGAGAAGAAGGTCTCGTTGCGCTGGCGCCAGTCGACGAGGTCGATCGGCCGCTGCGCCGCCTGTTCGACCAGCGGCTTCAGCACGTCGACATTGTCGGGGTTGTCGACATAGATCTCGATGGTCTGCGCCCGCCCGTCCATGTTGAAATAGAGCTGCGCTTCCGAAAACGGCATGTAGACGATCGAGCTGTCATATTCCGACATGCCGACCTCGAAGATCGCCGTGATCTTGTAGCCCTTCATGCGCGGCGTGGTGCCGAGCGGGGTGACGTCGCCTTCCGGCGAGATCAGCGTGATCGTGTCGCCGAGCACGAGGCCGAGATTCTCGGCCATGCGCTTGCCGATCGCCACACCTTCGCCGGTATCGAAGCCTTCCAGCGTACCCTGCTTGATGTTGCCGGACACGATCGCGATCTTGCCGAGATCTTCGCCGCGGATGCCGCGCACCAGCGCGCCCACACCGCCGCCGACATTGCCCTGCGCCAGCACCTGTCCGTCGATCAGCGGGATGGCGTATTTGACGCCGGCAACGCCGTTGATGCGGCTCGCCACCTGGGCGTAGTCCTCCAGCGGCGAATCGAGCGGCTGCACGATCAGATGGCCGTTGACGCCGAGGATGCGGGTCAGCAGCTCGGCGCGAAAACCGTTCATCACCGCCATGACGACGATCAGCGTCGCGACGCCAAGCATGATGCCGAGGAACGAGATCGAGGCGATGACCGAGATCACCGTCTCCTTGCGGCGCGAACGCAGGTAGCGCCACGCCACCATGCGCTCGAAGCCTGAAAAGGCGCCTGCCGACTTTCGGGCTGCAGCCGCCTCGCTCATCAGGCTATACCCAGGCGCTTCTTGGCCTCGGCGATCGGCAGCGTCTCACGCTCTCCGCTGCGGCGGTTCTTGATCTCGACCTCGCCGGCGGCCACGCCGCGCGGACCGACGATCACCTGCCATGGCAGGCCGATCAGGTCGGCGGTGGCGAACTTGCCGCCGGGCCGCTGGTCGGTGTCGTCATAGAGAACGTCCTTGCCGGCCGCGGAGAGCGCCGCGTAGAGCTCGTCGCAGACGCGGTCGCATTCGACGTCGCCCGCCTTCATGTTGATCAGGCCGATATCGAACGGCGCCACCGCTTCCGGCCAGATGATGCCGTTCTCGTCATGGCTCGCCTCGATGATCGCCGCGACCAGCCGCGACGGGCCGATGCCGTAGGAGCCGCCCGAAGCGAAATGGTCCTTGCCGTCGGGCCCTGTCACCTTGGCGCCCATCGGCTTGGAATACTTCTCGCCGAAATGGAAGATATGGCCGACCTCGATGCCGCGCGCGGAGAGCCTGTCGCCCTCGGAAACGTTCGCCCACGCCGCTTCGTCATGCATCTCGTCGGTGGCCGCGTAAGGTGTCGTCCACGTCTTCACGATGCCGCCGATCTCGGCGTCGTTAGAGAAGTTCGTGTCCGCGCCAGGCACGTCGAGCGACAGATAGGCACGGTCGCAGAACACCTGGCTCTCGCCGGTTTCGGCCAGGATGATGAACTCGTGGCTGAGGTCGCCGCCGATGGGGCCGGTATCGGCGCGCATCGGAATGGCCTGCAGCCCCATGCGCGTGAACGTCCTGAGATAGGACACGAACATGCGGTTGTAGGCGGCCTTGGCGCCTTCAAAATCCAGGTCGAACGAGTAAGCGTCCTTCATCAGGAACTCGCGCGAGCGCATGACGCCGAAGCGGGGACGCACTTCGTCGCGGAACTTCCACTGGATATGGTAGAGGTTGAGCGGCAGGTCC
>NZ_RZSC01001719.1:0-405 GCF_003998155.1 Mesorhizobium sp. M1E.F.Ca.ET.063.01.1.1 | reverse complement strand
AGCCTCAGCACCGCAATGGTTGGCAGCGAGCGCGACCCCGCCGACCAAGCTGCGCCCGCGACTGCTGTCGCGAGAAAGCTGCGCCACAGCACCGTATTGTAGACGCCCACGGCGATAACCAGCGTCTTCATCGCCGCATCCATCCCGGACAGCAGGAAGATCGCGAGCGCGCATACGAGCACCGGGACCATCGGGGAAACGGCGCCTGTCAGGCTGGATGTCTTCACGGCTGCACTCATCTGGCCGCGGATATCTCAGGGCAAACGGCAGGGCCAGATGGCAGTGCGCCCGAAATTGCGGTCCAATCCGGATCAGCTGCAGCGCCGGGTTGCGACCGAAGAGAGCGTCTCAGACTGAATGTCGACGCGCTCCTCGCTATCGGCCTTCGCCTTCCTCGCTTATCAT
>NZ_RZSC01001718.1:0-405 GCF_003998155.1 Mesorhizobium sp. M1E.F.Ca.ET.063.01.1.1 | reverse complement strand
CCCAGGTTGTGATCAGCTTGAGATCAAAGGCTCCAATATTTTATCACTCCAGGAACTTCATTCGGCTTGATGGCCGACTTGACGTCGAACAGCGTTCCACCTGGCCTGATCATTTGAAAAATACGGGATTTCTCCCTGGATAGATAATGCTTGTGAGGAACCGCCAGAACAAGCGCCTGCAAATCGTTTATCTCGTCGAGTGGCAAGATTGTTTCACCATATTCGCGTCGAGCGGTTTCGGCATCGGCAAAAGGATCGTGGACCTTGGGGGCAATTCCGAACTGCCTCAGTTCCCTGACCAAGTCGAAAACGCGGCTGTTGCGCAGATCCGGAACGTCCTCCTTGAAGGTCAGTCCGAGAACGCCGACGGAAGCTCCTTTCACGGGCACATCCGAACGGATCAGC
>NZ_RZSC01001717.1:0-405 GCF_003998155.1 Mesorhizobium sp. M1E.F.Ca.ET.063.01.1.1 | reverse complement strand
GCTTGGCAGGCTAGCGGCATACGTCCGATAAGGCAAGCTTATCGGACGTAAAACACCACCGACAGGCTGTGCGGATTGATCCGAAAACCGTGGCGTTAAGCGCACGGGCGTTTTACCCTCGAATCATGATTCGCCTCGATCCTCTCACCGCTAATCTCTTGCCCGCCAGTCCCGCCGCGCCGTCGACCGTCCCGGCCTGGGCGCTCGCCGATGGCGGCGCGCTGCATGACGCCGATGCCGCTTTCCAAGCCGGCGCCGCCTTGGGTGCGCTTGATGGACGTGCCCGCGGGCAGCCCGCCTGGGCCGGTGCCTGGCGGCAGCGGCTGGCGCTCAACTGCGCCGCCGCCAGCATGCGGCTCGCCGGCCGCGCCGAGGATGCGGCCGCGCTACGCGACGCCTGGTACC
>NZ_RZSC01001716.1:0-406 GCF_003998155.1 Mesorhizobium sp. M1E.F.Ca.ET.063.01.1.1 | reverse complement strand
CACCAATTTCGTCGGCCTCGGCCTCGGCGCGCTGGTGTCGGGGGTGCTTGCCGAATACGCGCCCTGGCCGCTCAAGCTGACATTCGTCCTCTATCTGGCGCTGCTTGCCCTGGTCACGCTCTTGATCTGGCGCACGCGGGAAACCGTGCTGCGGCCAGGGCGGCTCTCGGATGTCTCGATGCGGCCACGGCTGTCGGTGCCCGCCGACATCCGCGCGGCCTTCGTGGCGCCGGCGGTGACCGGCTTCGGGGCCATGGCGCTGGTCGGCTTCTATGCTGCGCTGGCGCCGAGCGTCCTGGCCCAGCAGCTGCATGTCACGAACCACGCCGAGGCCGGCGCGCTGTTCTTCGAGCTGTCGATGGTGGCGGCCGCGACCATCCTGCTGACGGTGCGACTGTCCAGCCGC
>NZ_RZSC01001715.1:0-407 GCF_003998155.1 Mesorhizobium sp. M1E.F.Ca.ET.063.01.1.1 | reverse complement strand
CTTCACTACCGATGTCGGGCAGACGCTCGGCGCCGGCATCTAGCGCCAGCGCCTTCTCGGCCTGCGCTATGCCGGCGCCGAGCGTCTGCCCGACATCGGTAGTGAAGTGCCAGGGCACCGCCGACAGGCAGACATAGGCGAGGCCGGCATAAGGCAGGCTGAACCCCGGCTCCAGCTCGAGGGCACGCTCAAAATGCCCCTGCGCCAGCTGATGATCGTCCCTGGTGAACCGGTAGGCATGCCACATGCCGCGATGGAACAGTTCCCAGGCATCGAGATTTTCCGGCCGCTTGCGCGCCGCGCTTTCGCGCTCCGCCGCCCGCACCTCGGCGTCGATGTTGGCGATGATGCGCCTCACCACCTCGTCCTGCAGGTCGAAGACGTCCTGCGCCGGCCGGTCATAGCGC
>NZ_RZSC01001714.1:0-407 GCF_003998155.1 Mesorhizobium sp. M1E.F.Ca.ET.063.01.1.1 | reverse complement strand
GTGTCGGATCGAGCGTGGCGAACAGCATGTCCTCGGCCAGAACCCCTGCTCCGGTCATCCGGTTGAACAGCGTCGATTTTCCGGCATTGGTGTAACCGACGATCGCTACAACCGGGAAAGGAACCTTCTTGCGCTTGGCCCGGTGCAGGTCGCGCGTGCGGCGAACCGTCTCCAGCTCATGTTTCAGCTTGGTGATCTTGTCCTGCAGGATGCGCCGGTCGGACTCGATCTGTGTTTCGCCGGGACCGCCGAGAAAACCGGCGCCGCCGCGTTGCCGTTCGAGGTGGGTCCAGCTCCGCACCAGCCGGCCTTTCTGGTAGTTGAGATGCGCCAGCTCGACCTGCAGCGTGCCTTCCTTGGTCCGCGCGCGCTCGCCGACGATCTCGAGAATCAGCCCGTTGCGGTCG
>NZ_RZSC01001713.1:0-407 GCF_003998155.1 Mesorhizobium sp. M1E.F.Ca.ET.063.01.1.1 | reverse complement strand
CTCGAACGGATAGAGGTTGCAGACGACGAGGTCGATCGGCTCGATGTGATGGTCGTGCATCGCCTTGGCATGCTCGGGATCGTCGCGCACGCCGAGCAGCGCGCCATGCACCGAGGGGTGCAGCGTCTTGACGCGGCCGTCCATGATCTCGGGAAAGCCCGTCAGTTCGGAGACGTCGCGCACCGCCATGCCGGCATCGGCGATCGCTTTCGCGGTGCCTCCGGTCGAGACCAGTTCGACGCCGCCGGCGGCGAGCGCCCTGGCGAAGTCGATCAGGCCGGTCTTGTCGAAGACGGACAGCAGCGCGCGGCGCACGGGAACCAGGTCGGGCGCGGGAATGTTCTTGGCGGCGACGGCCATGGGCTGGCGGCCTTTCAAGGCTGGATTGGAAGCAGCCCGCGCCGTAG
>NZ_RZSC01001712.1:0-409 GCF_003998155.1 Mesorhizobium sp. M1E.F.Ca.ET.063.01.1.1 | reverse complement strand
CCGTCGATCAGCGCGTCATATTTGGCGGCAACGCCTGATGTCATGTCGGTGCGGATGATGCCAGGCCGCACCTCGAACACGCCGATCCCTTCGGCAGCGAGTCGCAGCGCCAGGGTTTTCACCCACATCGACAGGCCGGCTTTCGAGACGCAGTAGTCGGCGCGTTCCGGCGAGGCCGCTTCGGCGCTGATCGAGGTGATGGTGATAATCGATTTCGCCTGATCGCTTGGTTTCGCCAGCATGGCCTTGGCGACGGCCTGGCTGAGGAACACGGTGCCGCGCAGATTGATGCCGAGGGCGCGGTCGAAATTCTCCGGCTTCAGCTCCAGCAGATCGCCGCGCACGACAGCGCCGACGCCGGCATTGTTGACCAGGCAATCGATGCGGCTGAAGGCGCCCATCGCAGTAT
>NZ_RZSC01001711.1:0-409 GCF_003998155.1 Mesorhizobium sp. M1E.F.Ca.ET.063.01.1.1 | reverse complement strand
CGCCGCCGCTCACCGCCTTGGCGCATTCGAGGATCGGGTCCGGCGGCGGCGAGGCAAAGACATTGCCGATCGCCGCGGCATCCGCCAGCCCCTTGCCGACGAAGCCGAGAAAGGTCGGCTCGTGGCCCGAGCCGCCACCGATGACCAGCCCGACCTTGCCTGGCCGCGGCCCGTCGCGGGCGATGATCGAGCGCGGGCTGCCGTCCACGCTCCTGAGGTGGCGAGGATGCGCGGCCAGTATTCCTTCCAGCATCTCGTCGACGGAACGGTTGCCGTCGTTGATGATCTTCTTGGTCTGCACCGGCATCCTCCCGATCTCGGTTTTTTCGCGATATTAGAGGCTGTTACCGGGATTGCCACCCCGGCAACCGCGCCTCACGCCGCGATCTTTTCACGCGCCGCACTTATC
>NZ_RZSC01001710.1:0-410 GCF_003998155.1 Mesorhizobium sp. M1E.F.Ca.ET.063.01.1.1 | reverse complement strand
GTTCCAGGTGACCACGGCCGTCATCTTCAACTACACGCCCTACCCCAACGCAGCCAAAGCCTATCTGCAGTTCATGTTCGAGGATCCGCAGATGTCGGACTGGATCACCTCCTCCGCGGGCTACTGCTGCCAGACGCTGAAAGCCTTCGACAACAATCCCGTGTGGAAGGCCGATCCGAACAACGCCGCCTACGCGAAGGCCTCGGCGACGCTGCGTCCCAACGGCTATGCCGGGCCGCTCGGCTACGCCTCGGCCGCGACCATGGCAGACTACGTGCTGGTCGACATGTTCGCCAAGGCGGTGACCGGCCAGGCCACGCCGCAGGAGGCGATGGAAGAGGCGGAGAAGCGCGCCAACCGCTACTACCGGGTTTGATCATCGCCCGGCCGGGCAGCTGCGCTGCCCGGTG
>NZ_RZSC01000170.1:0-9678 GCF_003998155.1 Mesorhizobium sp. M1E.F.Ca.ET.063.01.1.1 | reverse complement strand
CATGTAGTTGGCCAGAGCGAAATTGCGGTAGCCGGTGGCGCGCTCGGAGGCCGCGACCTCGCGGTCGATGATGATCGCATCGTCGTCGGCGAGGAACTGGACGAAGCGCAGGATCTCGCCGATCGCCTCGCGCGGCTGATGGCCGGCAAGCAGGATGTCGGAGACGACGATGGCGCCGGCGTTGATGAACGGGTTGCGCGGAATGCCGTTCTCATGCTCGAGCTGGACGATCGAGTTGAACGGATTGCCGGACGGCTCGCGGCCGACGCGCTGCCATAGCGCGTCGCCGACCTTGCCCAGCGCCAAGGTCAGTGTGAAGACTTTCGAGACACTCTGGATCGAGAAGGGCTGGTCGGCGTCGCCGGCGAGGATGACGCGGCCGTCATTGGTGACGGCGGCAATGCCGAATTTCCTCGGATCGACCTTGCCGAGCTGCGGGATATAGGTGGCGACATCGCCGCGATCGGCGCGCTCGGCCATTTCGGCGGCAACCTCGGCCAGCGCTTGCTCGAGTTCCGGCATGGCGTCTATTTCAGCCAGCGTTCGATGCGGGCCAGCGCCTCGACCATGTCGTCGTGGCTGCCGGCATAGGAAAAGCGCATGGTGCGATGACCCTGCAGCGGATCGAAGTCGCGGCCGGGCGTCGCCGCCACATGCGCCTCGGCCAACATCTTGCGCGCGAACACCATGCTGTCATTGGTGTGGCGGGTGACGTCGCAGAAGGCGTAGAAGGCGCCGTCCATGGGGGCGGCGAGCGCGAAGCCGAGCTCCGGCAGGCGCTTCATCAGAAGGTCGCGGTTCCAGGCATAGCGCGCCTTCACCTTCTCCAGCTCTTGCGTGGCCTTGAAGGCCTCGATCGCGGCGATCTGCGACAGTTCCGGCGGCGAGATATAGAGGCTCTGGGCAATGCGCTCGACTGGCCGCACCAACTCTTCCGGCAGGACCATCCAGCCGATGCGCCAACCGGTCATGCAGTAGTATTTCGAAAACGAGTTGATCACCGTCACGCCGGCACCAAAAGCCAGCGCGCTGACATCCGGAGCGGCATAGGCCAGCCGGTGGTAGATTTCGTCCGAGATCACCGCGATGCCGAGCTCCTCCGCCGTCTTCACCAGCGCCGAAAGCTCCTCAGCCGGAATGACCGCGCCGGTCGGATTGGCGGGGCTGGCGAACAGCACGCCCTTCAGCGGCTTTTCGCGATGCGCGCTCTTCAAGTGATCGGCATGCAGATAAGCATCCGACCCGAGTTCGATCTCGACGACCTCGATGCCGAGCGCGGCCATGATGTTGCGGTAGGCCGGATAGCCGGGCGCGGCGATGGCGACGCGGTCGCCCGGGTCGAACATCGCCAGGAAAGCGAGGTTGAAGGCGGCGGACGAACCGGTGGTGACGGCGATCCGGCCGGGCGCGACATCGATCCCGTAGTGCTCGCCATAGTGCCCGGCGATTGCCTTGCGCAGCTCAGCCAGCCCCAAAGCGTCGGTATAGCCGATGCGACCGTGCCTAAGCGCCAGAACTGCCGCTTCGCGGACGCCGACCGGCGCCGGGTCCGACGGCTGGCCGACCGCCATCGACACCACGGGAACGCCGGAGGCCTTCAGCCGGTTGGCCTCGGCCAGAATATCCATGGCGTGGAACGGCTCGACCTCGCCGCGGCGTGAAAGCGAAACGACCATTTGACCTCTCGTCCAACCTGCCAATTTGTTGGAGCAATTCGGGCCGAAAAACGGCTACGCGCTTTCCTGGAATTGCCCGGCTTGAATGGCAGCGCCGCACAAATGCCCGATTGATGTGGGGATCACAAGCGCGCAGGAAGTTATCGGCGCCGACTTTTCATCCTTCGCCCGCTCGTCTACCAGTGGACCTGTCATGTTGAGCCGACCCCGAACGATGATTGCCAGATCGAAAATTGCGCGAACCGCGCGCGGATTCGCAACACTTCTGCTTGCTGCCGCGGTCGCGGCATCCGCTTCGGTGGATGCCTTCGCGCAAGGCGTACCCGTGGTGCGCGACGCCGAGATCGAAGCTCTGGTGCGCGACTATGCCCGGCCGATCTTCAAGGCGGCGGGCCTCGCAAATGACGGCATCGACATCGTTCTCGTCAACGATCAGAGCTTCAACGCCTTCGTCACCGGCCGCCGCCTGTTCATCAACACCGGGGCGCTGGTGGCGGCCGAAACGCCGAACGAGATCATCGGCGTCATAGCGCACGAGGCCGGCCACATCGCCGGCGGCCATCAGCAGAAACTGCGCGATCAGCTCGACCGCGCCAAAACCATGGCCATCATCGCCACGCTGCTCGGCGCCGGCGCGATGGTCGCCGGCGCCACGACCAACAGCCGCGGCCTTGCCGGCGCCGGCATGGGCGTCGCCGCCGGCGGCGGCGAGATGGCGCAGCGCAGCATCCTTGCCTATCAGCGAGGCGAAGAAATCACGGCCGACCGCTCGGCGATCACCTATCTCAATGCCACCGGCCAGTCCGGCATGGGCATGCTGAAGACCTTCGGCCGCTTCCAGAGCGCGCTGTCGCTGTCGGGCACACAGCTCGACCCTTACCGGATCAGCCATCCGATGCCGCAGGAGCGCATCGCCAATCTCGAAGCCCTGGTCAAGGCGAGCCCGTATGTCGACAATGTCGACCCGCCGACGCTGCAGCAGCGGCACGACATGATGCGCATCAAGATCGCCGCCTATATGCAGGGCCAGGCGGCCGTGTCGCGGCTGATGCGGAAGAACCCGACCAGCCTCGCCTCGCGCTACGGCGACGCGCAGCAGACCTATCTCTATGGCAATCCGGGCGCAGCGCTGACGAAGACCGCGGCATTGATCAAGGAACAGCCTAAGAACCCTTATTTCCAGGAGTTGCGCGGCGACATCCTGATGAAGGTCAACAAGCCCAAGGATGCCGCGGATGCCTATGCCAAGGCCGTCAGCCTCGACCCGGCGCGGTCCGGTTTGCTGATGGTCTCGCTCGGCCAGGCGCTGATGGCGGTCGGCACGCCGGATTCGGTGAAGAAGGCGGTAACCCAGCTCAACAACGGGATCGGGCGCGACAAGGAAAATGCGGAAGCCTACCGCTATCTGGCGCAAGCCTATGGCGAATTGGGACAAATCCCCGCCGCCGACCTTGCGACGGCGGAAGGCCACTACTATTCGGCCGACTACAAGAATGCGAAAATCTTCGCCATGCGCGCTCAACAGAAGTTGAAGCGCGGCGAGCCTGGCTGGCTTCGCGCTCAGGATATCATAAACTACACGCCATCGAACAAACTCAAATGAACCTCCCGGCCATGCGCGGCGACTAGAATGGGCCGGGATAGGCAGAAGGAAATGATCATGAACAAGGCAATCCTGCTCGGCAGCGCCGGCGTGGCGGTAGCGCTCGGCATGCTGGCATTCGGCTTCGTGGCAGGAAGCCCGCAGGCCGCGAAGGCCGATACGACGCAAGCCATCCAGGTGGCCTCCACGGACAGCAAGATCGACCGCAAGGAGGTCGAAGGCATCATCCGCGACTATCTGTTGAAGAACCCGGAGGTCCTGCTCGAGGTGCAGGACGCGCTCGAGGCCAAGCAGAAGGAAGAACAGCGGCTCGCCGCGCTCGGCGTCATCAAGGACGCGAAGGACGAGATCTTCAACTCCACCTTCGACGGCGTCGTCGGCAACCCGAGCGGCAAGGTCACCATCGTCGAGTTTTACGACTACAATTGCGGCTTCTGCAAACGCGCCATCGAGGACATGAAGGCGTTGACCAAGGCCGACCCGGATCTGCGCTTCGTGCTCAAGGAATTCCCGATCCTCAGCCCGGATTCGCAGAAGGCCAGCGTGGTGTCGATGGCCTTTCACCTGATGATGCCGGAGAAGTACGGCGCCTTCCACACCGCGCTGCTCGGCGGCCAGGGCCGCGCCACCGAGGCGACCGCCATGAAGGTGGCACTTTCGCTCGGCGCCGACGAAGCGAAGCTGCGCGAGAAGATGAAGGATCCGAGCATCAACGAGGCGCTCTCCCGGACCTACGACCTCGCCACCAAGCTGTCGATCACCGGCACGCCGTCCTATGTGGTCGGCAACGAGGTGGTCTTCGGCGCGCTCGGACAGCAGGTCCTGGCAGAGAAGATCGAGCAGGCCAAGAGCGCGCTCTAGGCATAGAGAGGCGCGACAAGGGGCGGTTTTCCGCCTGTTGTGGACAGCGAAAGAACGCACTTGCGCTCTTTTCGCGGGCGGCTATGCCCATTATAGAGGTCCGGCGCGCCGGCTTGGGGTCGGCGTTAAACAAGGTCGGCATTTTGAAAACGATTTTCGTCCTCAACGGTCCCAACCTCAATGCACTCGGCAAGCGCGAGCCGGGGATCTATGGCGGCAAGACGCTTGCGGCCATTGCCGAGGACTGCAAGGCCGCAGGCGCGGCGCTTGGGCTCGAGATCGATTTCCGCCAGTCCAACCACGAGGGTGACCTCGTCGACTGGATTCAGGAAGCCGGCGACAAGGCTTCCGGAATCGTCATCAATCCCGGCGCCTACGGCCACACCTCGATTGCCATCCACGACGCCATCCGCGCCGTCGCGCCGCTGCCCGTCGCAGAAGTCCATCTTTCCAATATCCACGCGCGGGAGCCTTTCCGGCACGTCTCCATGGTCGCTCCGGTCGCTGTCGGCATGATCTGCGGGTTCGGGCCGCTCGGCTACACGCTTGCGCTGCAGGCACTGGCGGCGCGCCTGTGACCGGCTCCCAAACAGAAGGCTCGAAAATGTCGATAAAGAAGAACGGTGTTGACCAGCAGCTGATCCGCGATCTGGCGGGCATACTGAACGACACCAACCTGACCGAGATCGAGGTCGAGCTCGGCGACCTGAAGGTGCGCGTGTCGCGCCAGTCGCAGGCCGTCCACGCGGTCGCCGCTCCGCTTCCTGTTCCAGCGGCGGCGATTGCCGCGCCGGCTCAGGCGGCAGCGGCGGCGGTTCCCGCGGCGGCAGCCGACGCCTCCAAGAACGCCGTGCCCTCGCCGATGGTCGGTACCGCCTATCTGGCGCCCGCTCCCGACGCCAAGCCGTTCGTCGAGATCGGCCAGAAGGTGAAGGAAGGCCAGACGCTGCTCATCATCGAAGCGATGAAGACGATGAACCAGATTCCCTCGCCGCGCGCCGGTACGGTCACGGCCATCCTGATCGAGGACGCCCAACCGGTCGAATACGGCATGCCGCTCGTGGTCATCGAGTAGAGCCGGGACCAGCGGAGAGATGTTCCAGAAGGTCCTCATCGCCAATCGCGGCGAAATCGCACTCCGGGTGCTGCGCGCCTGCAAGGAGCTCGGCATCCAGACGGTGGTCGTCCATTCGACGGCCGATTCGGACGCCATGCATGTGCGCCTCGCCGACGAGAGCGTCTGCATTGGTCCGCCGCCAGCGCGCGAAAGCTATCTCAACATCCATCAGATCGTCGCCGCCTGCGAGATCACCGGCGCCGACGCGGTGCATCCGGGCTACGGCTTCCTCTCGGAGAACGCCAAGTTCGCCGACATCCTCGCCGCCCACAACATCACCTTCATCGGCCCGTCGGGCGACCATATCCGCGTCATGGGCGACAAGATCGAGGCCAAGCGCACGGCAAAGCGCCTCGGTATCCCGGTGGTGCCTGGCTCCGACGGCGCGATCAGCGACGAGAAGGAAGCCAAGCGCGTCGCCGCCGAGATCGGCTATCCGGTGATCATCAAGGCTTCGGCCGGCGGCGGCGGCCGCGGCATGAAGGTGGCGCGCACTGAAGCCGACCTCGAAGTGGGGCTGCATACAGCAAAGTCGGAAGCGGGTGCGGCCTTCGGCGACGACGCCGTGTACATCGAGAAATATCTGGAAAAGCCGCGCCATATCGAATTGCAGGTGTTCGGCGACGGCGCCGGCCGCGGCGTGCATTTCGGCGAGCGCGACTGCTCGCTGCAGCGCCGCCACCAGAAGGTGTGGGAGGAGGCCAACTCGCCCGCGCTCAATGCAGAGGAGCGCGCGCGCATCGGCGGCATTTGCGCCAAGGCGATCGCCGATCTCGGCTATTCCGGCGCCGGCACCATCGAATTCCTCTACGAGAACGGCGAGTTCTATTTCATCGAGATGAACACCCGCCTGCAGGTCGAGCATCCGGTGACGGAAGCAATCACCGGCATCGACCTCGTGCACGAGCAGATTCGCGTCGCCTCCGGCGGCGGGCTGTCGGTCCGGCAGGAAGACATCAAGTTCAACGGCCACGCCATCGAGTGCCGCATCAACGCCGAGGACCCGCGCACCTTCACGCCGTCGCCCGGCACGATCACGCATTTCCACACGCCCGGCGGCCTCGGCGTCCGAGTCGATTCCGGCGTCTATTCTGGCTACAGAATCCCGCCCTACTACGACAGCCTGATCGGCAAGCTGATCGTGCATGGCCGCAACCGCGTCGAATGCATGATGCGGCTGCGGCGGGCGCTGGACGAGTTCGTCGTCGACGGCACCAAGACGACGCTGCCGCTGTTCCGTGATCTGGTCGGCAATCCGGACATCGCCAATGGCGACTACGACATCCACTGGCTTGAAAAATATTTGGCCGATGAGGATTAGGGTCTTGCAGTTATAATGGCGCAATGACCCGTCCCTACGCGCCCGGCTACCGCATCCCGACCGACCTGCTGCTGAAAGCCTATGCCTCGGGCGTCTTCCCGATGGCCGAGAGCGCGACCGATCCGGAAGTGTTCTGGGTGCGGCCGGAGACGCGCGGCATCATCCCGCTTGACGGGTTCCACACGCCGCGCAGCCTGAAGAAGACGATCCGCAAGCACCCCTTCGACATACGCTACGATTTCGACTTCGAGGCGACGATCGACGGTTGCGCCGAAAAACGCGACGAGCGCCGCTCGACCTGGATCAACGCGCCGATCCGCGAAGCCTATGTCGATCTCTTCCGGCTGGGCCACTGCCATTCCGTCGAGGCATGGCGCGAAGGCCGGCTGGTCGGCGGTCTCTATGGCGTGTCGCTCGGGCGCGTGTTTTTCGGCGAAAGCATGTTCGCCAAGGAAACCGACGCCTCGAAGACTTGCCTCTACTATCTCGTGGAGCGGCTGAACGCGCGCCGCTTTGCGCTCCTCGACACGCAGTTCACCACCGAGCACCTCAAGCGCTTCGGCGCCATCGACGTGCCGCGCAGCCGCTATGAGACGATGCTGGCCGAGGCCTTGAAGGGCGAGGCGGTTTTCTATCCCTGAGGTCTGTCAGTCTTCGGTCGATGATTCGATCGGTGTCTGCGAATGAAACATCATCTTCCAGCCATCGGCACGATGGACATAGCCGGTGCTGACGATGGCGGCATAGGGTTCGCCGTTTTCCCTCGTCGCGCGAGCCTCGTAGGTGAGCATCACGATATCACTACCCGGCTCGACCATGCCTTTCAGCCGGATGTCGAGATCGCGCCAGCGATTGGGCTTCGTGGCGGTCTTGGCCAGATCGGCATTGGTCATCGCTTTCGCCATCTCTGGAAAGGCGACAAGGCATTCCACATCGGCATGGGCCGCGAAGTAGGCGGAACTGCCGGTCCAGAACCCTTTCTCGATATCGAGAAGCTCTTTCTTGCTGGCAGTGATCGGCCTGATCTTTGCCATGGAAACCTCCCGTCGCTATCGCCGTTTATCCAACGGATTGCGAAAAAGAGGGTTCCGAGGTCAGTTCGCGTCGGTTGAGTCGGTGCCGTCCGGCGCGGGCGCGGCATCCGTCGGCTCAGGTGCTGCCTCGGCGGGCTGCTCTTGCGCCGGAGCCTTGGGCTTTGCGGCTTCGCTCTTCGGCTTGCCCGTATCGGCCTTGGCGGCGGTCGGCGGCGGCACATCCGACTTCTGCTTGCAGCCCTTCAGCCAGACGTCATAGACGGCGTGCCCGACGGCATTGAGGCCAGGGCTTTCGGCGAACATCCAGCCGGTGAAGATGCGGCGGATCTTGCGGTCAAGCGTGATCTCGTCGACTTCGACGAAGGAATCGGTCTTCGGCTGCTCGGTCTCCGGCCGCGAATAGCAGACGCGCGGCGTCACCTGCAGGGCGCCGAACTGCACGGTCTCGTCGATATAGACGTCGAAGGTGATGATGCGGCCGGTGATCTTGTCGATGCCGGCGAATTCGGCGACCGGGTTGGTGATACGGTCGGAAACTGGCGGCGTTGCCGGCGCCGGCGGTGCGGCGAACACCGCCGTCGAGGCGGCCAGAACGGACGCTGTCGCGAACAATCCCGTCGAGATTCGGCTCATGCAAGGATACCGGTGGTTGCGCCCGGGTGATTCTCTCTCGCCCAAGGCTAGTCATGGCTGCGATATCAGCAAGCAGCTAAACGCCAATTGTGGCGACAAAGGACCGAAGGACGCGTTTACGAACCGGGTGTCCAGGCGTCGTAGTCGCCGGTCACCTGCGGGCGATGCTGGTTGGTCAGGATGGAACCCTGCGGGCGATAGGCGCCGGGCGTTCCGGTCAGGTTGGGCCGGTGCGGCTTCTGCCACTCGCGAGCCTTGTAACTCTCGCTCGAGGGAGGCGTGTCGACGCGGTGATGCATCCAGCCATGCCAGCCCGGCGGGATCTTCGAGGCTTCGGAATAATCGCGATAGATGACCCAGCGGCGGGTGCGGCCTTCCGAATCGATGCCGCCCTCGTAATAGACGTTGCCGGCCTCGTCCTCGCCGACCTTCTTGCCGAAGCGCCAGGTGTGGAAACGCGTGCCGAGAGTCTGGCTGTTCCACCAGGTGAAAAACTGCAGCAGGAAAGTCTTCATCCGGATCCTCGTGGCGGCAGCGGCCGCACCGTTTCCTGCTTATGGCGTCAGGCCATCGCGAAGGCAAGGGTTTTGCCGCGCCCGGCGACGTAAATGGCTTCGTGCGCTAAAGCGCGTCGATTCGGGCGACGCGCTTTAGTTTTTGTTTTTTATGCATGTCGTTTTCGCAAAACGGCTGCACACCTTTGCGCGACATTGCATTAATCGATACACCCGCGGAGATGTCGCCGCCTCGGCTTGCCAAGCGCCGCCTGTATTTCTAAAGCTCGCACGCCCGCAAAGCGGGCATCTGGCCCAGGCCGGTGAGGGAGGTGAGGATTGGCCCCAGAACGGTCCACCGGCAATCGGATCGGCGCCGAAGACATCCGTCGCCGCAAGGGTGGCGTGCCGATCGTCTGCCTCACCGCCTATACCTATCCAATAGCCCGCATGCTCGATCCGCATGTCGACCTGCTTTTGGTCGGCGACAGCGTCGCCATGGTGCTGCATGGCCACGCTACGACGCTCGGCGCCTCGCTGGAGATGATGATCGCGCATGGACAGGCGGTAATGCGCGGCTCGGCAAAAGCCTGCGTGGTCGTCGACATGCCCGCGGGCAGCTACGAGGGCTCCCCGGCGAACGCCGTTGCCTCGGCAAGGCGCATCGTCAATGAAACCGGATGCCAGGCGGTCAAGCTCGAGGGCGGCGTCGACATGGCCGCGCAGATCGCGGCCATCGTTGCCGAGGGCATCCCGGTCATGGGCCATATCGGCCTGCAGCCGCAATCCGTGGAAAAGGACGGCGGCTACAGGATCAAGGGCCGGACCGAGGACAATGTCGCGACCCTGTTCCGCGACGCCGAAGCGGTGGAAAAGGCCGGCGCCTTTTCCGTCGTCATCGCGGGCACGGTTGAAAGCGTCGCCGCTGACCTTACCCGT
>NZ_RZSC01001709.1:0-410 GCF_003998155.1 Mesorhizobium sp. M1E.F.Ca.ET.063.01.1.1 | reverse complement strand
GAACCAGGCCAGCCTTGGATTGGCAATTAGCGAAAGCACCTCGCTGATCCCCGGCGCCGGCCTGCCGTCGACGAACTGGGCGAGCGGGAAGACATGCTTGCGGCCACCCTTGCGCAAGGCAATGACCTCGTTTCGCCGTTGCCAGCGATGCAGGGTCGAGCGCGGTATGCGGAAATTCTCTTCCAGATAGGTCGACCCTGCGACCTCGCCGGCCCAATCCTCGATCAGCACCGATTGTAGATCGTTGGTTCGCTCGCGCGGGTCGGGGGAAGCGGGTTTCCGGCTGTCGCCTGCCGATGCCAAAGCAGCGATGTCATCCGAGGTATTCGCCATGTCGCGCTGTGCGGCCGTTACTGCATGGACCAACTCCGAGGCCAAGGCGCTCCATTCGCCCTTGAAAGAGCCAATCG
>NZ_RZSC01001708.1:0-411 GCF_003998155.1 Mesorhizobium sp. M1E.F.Ca.ET.063.01.1.1 | reverse complement strand
CTGTTATCTCTGTCGTCCATCGTTCCTCTCCCAAATAGACATCCCTCCGTTGCGCAACGGTGCCTGCCTGCATTCGTTCCCGGGCTCGGGCCACGGTCTATGGCTTGGTCCGACTGAGGTCTCAGCTCCGGCGGCAAAGGGCCCAGGCGCGGCAACCAACATCCCGGCAACACATTGGTAGGCACCGTCGACAGCTAGCCCCTAATCGGCGGTCATTACGGGTGCCCGCCATGTTTCCCTTTCAGCATGGTGGGCGCTTGCGGCAGCAGCCCGAAGCAAACCCTGCATCCGGTAATGGCGACTGAGGTCCGATGGCCGCACGCAGAGGTCCGAACACGGGAAACAACGGCCCGCCAGTCCATTGGTAGAAGTCGCAGGAGATCATCCCCTCCATCTGCGGCAACCCTGAAC
>NZ_RZSC01001707.1:0-411 GCF_003998155.1 Mesorhizobium sp. M1E.F.Ca.ET.063.01.1.1 | reverse complement strand
CCATCAACATGCTGGTCGATGTGAGCGAGCGTAAGCACGCCGAAACCCAGCAGCGGATCTTGCTCGATGAGCTCAATCATCGTGTGAAGAACAACATGATGATGCTGAAGTCCCTGCTTTCGGTCGCGGCAAGGACCAGCAAGAGTCCGGAGGCTCGGACGGTTCTGGACGAGGCCAGCAAACGGGTGGCTGCCATGGCTGCCGCTCAGCGTGTCCTCTATGACACGCCTGACGCCGTCAACTTCGGAGCCGAGCCGTTCCTAGGGGCTGTTTGCGAGACGGCAAAACAGATGTTCCCGCCAGCCGTTGAATTGGTCTGCGAGGCAGATGCAATTCAGTTGCCAAATGACATTGCAATGCCGCTGGCGCTCATTATCAACGAGCTTTTGATCAACGCCGTGAAGTATGGAT
>NZ_RZSC01001706.1:0-411 GCF_003998155.1 Mesorhizobium sp. M1E.F.Ca.ET.063.01.1.1 | reverse complement strand
GTCCATCGTCTCGAGGACGATGCCGCCGCCGGCGCCGATCCGACCGGAAACGATGCGCGTGTTGAGCGACAGCATGGCGCCGTTCTCTTCGGCCTCGCCGAGCAGGGCGAGCATCAAAGCGTGGCTGTCGATGATGCCAGTGGAGGGCGACAGCAATGCCTTGGTGCAATGCAGCGCCGGCTCCAGCGTTTGCGCCTCGGCTGCGGAGAGAAACCGCAGGTCGTCAACGCCGCAAGCGGCGGCATTGGCGCGAATGGAGGCAAGCACCGGCTCCTGTGCCTCGTCGGTTGCGACGATGAGCTTGCCGCAGCGCCGGTGCGGGATCGACCGCTCCGCGCAGTAGCGGTACAGAAGCTCGCGCCCGTCAACGCAGTACCGCGCCTTCAGTGACCCCCTTGGGTAGTATATGCC
>NZ_RZSC01001705.1:0-411 GCF_003998155.1 Mesorhizobium sp. M1E.F.Ca.ET.063.01.1.1 | reverse complement strand
TCGTATGGGTGGGACCGTTAGCCCGCCGGGTCTGAATGCCTTGGCTTTGCCGGCCTCGCTCACGCAACCCAAAGGTTGTCTTGGGGGCGAGCGCGATCAGCAAGTGACGACATCGGTGTGGCCGAAACCCTTGGAGTAGTCGAGCACCGAGATGACCGTAGGCATCACGCGAAATATGCGCACCTGATCCGGAGTTGGCATCGGTCCTGGCAGCGAGACTTGCTGCGGATACTTCAGCGGCAGCATCCGCAGGACCTTTTCCGCTTCGGCCAGGTCTGTCACCGCCTGGGCTCGCGCCGCCATGGAAAGTCCGGTGATTTCCATCACCTGCGGCGTGTCGTGATCGATGGTCAAGGACACGCGATCGTCCTGCGTCAGATTCCCAGCCTTCTGGCTTTCCAGACCGCAGAG
>NZ_RZSC01001704.1:0-412 GCF_003998155.1 Mesorhizobium sp. M1E.F.Ca.ET.063.01.1.1 | reverse complement strand
TCGCCAAGGACGGCAAGGCGACGCTGGTGCTGCGCAGCGGCGCCATCTTCTTCCACGACCATGGCGTCTACGACCGATCGCTGGGCGCGGTCGATGCCCGCAACGGTTTTGCCGTCGATGGCGCCGGCGCTTCGGCGCGGCGTTCGTTCCGCCCGGCGCTGCGCATCTGGGCCGAGGTGCTGTCGCGGCCGGAGACCGGTCTCGCCATCTGCGGCATGGGCATGCGCGACGTCTCGTTCGACCAGGGTTTCCCGAAGCCGCTGACGGTCTATCGCGGCGGCCACCCGCTTGCGGTGCCATTAAAAGGCGAGGTCGTGAAACTCAACGACCAGCACGCCTTTCTGTCGCTTCAGCCGGACGATGACATCGCCGTCGGCGACGTCATCGAATTCGGCATTTCGCATCCTTGCAC
>NZ_RZSC01001703.1:0-412 GCF_003998155.1 Mesorhizobium sp. M1E.F.Ca.ET.063.01.1.1 | reverse complement strand
GCATAGTAGGCCGCGGCATTGGCGATGTCTTCGTCGCTCAGCTTCTTGACGACCAGCGACATCATTGAACTCTTGCGCTCTCCGGCCTTGTAAGCCATCAGCGCGTGGACCAGATAGTCGTACTTCTGCCCGGCGATATTGGGCGTGTAAGACATTTTGCCGAGGCCATCCGTGCCGTGGCACATTTGGCATTGCACCATGACTTTCCGGCCGGCGATGCTGTCGCCTGCTGCCTGCGCAAATGATGAGTTGACCACGAGGGCAGCCAGGCCAAGGATCAAACCACGCATAGCTATGCTCCGTGCATGCTCCATCGTCCGTGGCCTTAGGTCGGACGACGAGGCACCCTACACCCGGCGAGGCTGCGTAGCGAGCTATATTAGCTGTAGCTTGATTACACTCACTCGAAGTG
>NZ_RZSC01001702.1:0-412 GCF_003998155.1 Mesorhizobium sp. M1E.F.Ca.ET.063.01.1.1 | reverse complement strand
AACGGACTCCATATCGAGCGCGTGCGCACGCCGCTCGGCGTCGTCGGCGTCATCTATGAGAGCCGGCCGAATGTGACGGCCGATGCCGGCGCGCTCTGCCTGAAGGCCGGCAATCCGGTGATCCTGCGCGGCGGCTCGGATTCGCTCAACTCGTCCGCGGCGATCCATGCCTGCCTGGTCGAGGGGCTGAAAGCGGCCGGCCTGCCGCAGGATGCGATCCAGCTGGTGCCGACCACCGACCGCGCCGCCGTCGGCGAGATGCTGAAAGGCCTCGGCGGCAATCTCGACGTGATCATTCCGCGCGGCGGCCGCAGCCTGGTCGAGCGTGTGCAGAGCGAGGCGCGGGTGCCGGTCTTTGCCCATCTCGAAGGCATTTGCCATGTCTATGTCGATCGATCGGCCGATCTCGACA
>NZ_RZSC01001701.1:0-412 GCF_003998155.1 Mesorhizobium sp. M1E.F.Ca.ET.063.01.1.1 | reverse complement strand
ACCCTGGCGAGCTGTCCGGGGGCGAGCAGCAGCGCGTCGCGATCGCCAGGGCGCTGGCGCCCTCGCCGCGCATCCTCATTGCCGACGAGCCGACCGGCAATCTCGACCAGGCGACGGGAAAGCAGATCGCCGACCTTCTCTTCGCCAAGGCCGCCGAGCGCGCCATGACGCTGGTGCTGGTCACGCATGATCCGGCGCTCGCGGCCCGCTGCGCGCGCCAGGTGTCGATGCGCTCCGGCCGGATCGAGGATGCGCCAAGGTCCGTGAAGGTGCCGGCTTGATGCCGCGCACATTGAAGCTCGCCGTCCGCTTCTCGCTGCGCGAGATGCGCGGCGGCCTGTCCGGCTTCATGATCTTCCTCGCCTGCATCGCGCTCGGCGTCGCGGCGATCGGCGGGGGCAATTTGGTGGCG
>NZ_RZSC01001700.1:0-413 GCF_003998155.1 Mesorhizobium sp. M1E.F.Ca.ET.063.01.1.1 | reverse complement strand
GTGCCGGCCTGGACATCGGCGGCGTCGATCCTCAGCGGTCAGATGCCGCCCGACATCGTCTTTTCCGACCTGCGCATGCCCGGCACCAGTGGCATATCGATCTATCGCGAGCTGCTCGCCGAACGGCCGGCGCTGGCGCAGTGCTTCGTGCTGGTCACCGGCGATCTCATCGGTGCCAAGGCCGAGATCGAGGCGCTGCCGCCGCACCAGCGGCCGCAGATCCTGGAAAAGCCGTTCAGCACGCTCGATGTGCGCGGCGTGCTTTCGGCGATAGCCGAGCAGGCTTCCGTCGAGAGCTAGGATTAGGCGCCCTCGGGATCTGTCAGGCCGAGCCGGGAATGGCGGTTTGAGAGAACCGGAACGCAGCGTACTTTTGCTACGCGAGTACCGGTAGCGACCGCCCTACGCAGGCC
>NZ_RZSC01000016.1:0-24915 GCF_003998155.1 Mesorhizobium sp. M1E.F.Ca.ET.063.01.1.1 | reverse complement strand
CAGCTTCGTAAGGGCGGTGATGGCAACATCGCGGGCCCCCCCCGCGGGTTTCTATCTGCGGCCGACCCGAATCGGGAACCTCATTTGGGGCCCCCTGCTCATGCTCAAACCCCCCCCGCCGTTGGGCAACAGATTCCTGATGGAGTCGGTGGGGTTGGCCGGATTTGGCCTTCTCGCCATCGGGTTCTTCGCGCTTTCGGAGAGCGACCCGTTCCCAGGCTACAACGCCTTGTATCCATGCATCGGAACGGCCCTTCTGATCTATGTTGGCCAAAATTCCCCCTCGACGGTCGCCAGCCGCATGCTCGAAGTCCGGCCGCTGGTCTGGATTGGGCTCATCTCGTATTCTTTGTATCTTGTTCACTGGCCGCTCAATGCGTTCGCGCATTATCTTTCGTTCCAAAAACTCGATCCTTTGATGACCGGTGCGATGTTGGTAGCAAGCCTCGCATTGGCTGCATTCTCCTGGAAGTTTGTAGAGCAGCCGTTTCGACAGAAGAGGGCCTTCACCGCCCCGGGGCCTATCTTTGCCTTTTCAGCGCTCGCGATCGTTGTTCTTTGTGCCGGCGGAGCGGCGGGGGCGCTCGGCAACGGCTTTCCGCAACGGTTTCCGGACTATGTCCAGCGGCGCATTTCCGTCGGGGACTGGAGGAATGGCATCTGTTTCAACGAGGGCACCAGCCGGATCGAAAGCTGGAATATGGAGGATTGCACGCGCACTCGCGGTTTTCCAACAACGGTTTTTTTGTGGGGCGACTCCTTCGCCGCGCACTATGTTTCCGGCCTGGGTGCTAACATAAATCGGTTGCAGGCGAACATCGTGGAATATACGTACGCCGGCTGCCCGCCGATACTCTCTTACTACTCTTACGCTCGTCTTGATTGTGTCCGGTTCAATCGCAAGGCCTTGGACATCATCTTGGAAGCGGACATCAAGACGGTTATCCTCAGCGGTAAATGGAGTGACTATGAGGTCAGAGGCTTCGACGGTCTTCAGCAAACAATCGATACGCTTCGTGCCCTGGGCGTGCGCGTGTTTGTCATCGGCCAGTCTCCGCAGTTCCCAACTGACGTCCGGAAAATTGCGTTCTTCGCCAAGCGCCAAAATCTGGACGATACGTCCTGGCCGATGGCGATGGACCCCGGCATCAACGAACGTGTGCGCTCATTTACCAAAGGCGCCACATTCATCGATCCGCTGAAATTCCTGTGCAGCGCAGGACGCTGCCCCTATTCCGACAGAGGAGAGTTTATGTATTTCGACTATGGTCATTTCTCTTCAGCCGGCGCCACACTGGCAATCTCGAAATACTGGCCGGCTTTTGGCAAAGACAATGCTCTTCCTAAGACGAAGTAGCGGGTCAGACGGCTGACAAGCACCAGTGCGGGTCCCTGTGATTGCTCCTGCTTCGGCAGCAGCCGCGACGATGGAGCTGTTCAGGTTTAAGGCCACCCGATAGCGACCTAGGATGGGTGCTGCCACGCGGATCGGACTAAGCGTGCATTATCACGTAAATGTTGAGAGAATGAATGGCGCCGCGAAGGGCAATTCCAGCCATCCACAGCGACAGGCGTGTCGCGGTCCCGACATAGCAGTGGCACTTACCTGACACGGCCTCACACTGCCCTCTAAACGGCCCCGAATTTGAACTGACCACCCCTGGCCGGTTCATTGGGCAGGTCAAGGGCTAGGCTGTATTACACAGGGCTCACCCCTTTCAGTCTCAAGTTGGTACGATGGGCCGTGGACGGTCGATGCAGACTTCAAGGATGGCGAAAGAAGCTCTCTATGCGTGCGTTGTCGAGGCAAGTGCCTTTGCCAGAGATGCTCGCGGCTGGAGAGATTTCAAAATGAGCGTTGGAAGCGGAGAATGCCGCCGACGCTGTTCGGCTTGCTCGTGCCCTTGACGGTGGTAGGGTCGGCAGGGCCGACGCCAAAGTTGCCGTAGCGGTCGTAATCGACCTCGGCTGTGACCGTGAAGCCAGGAACGACCATATAGACGACGTTTGCAGCCAAACCAGAATTCTTGAGCTGATCACTCGAGACCTGAAAGTTGAACGAAGTTTTCTCGTCAAACTCGTAGGTGGCGCCCGCCCAGAAAGCCCACTGGCCGTTCCAGATTTTGTACGAGCCGCGCACATGATTGGCGATTGCGCCGTTTGAGTCCTCGTTGAGACTGCCATTGGAACCGTAGCCGAACAGTCCAAACAGCGACAGCTGGTTTGTGACAGCGACGTCGACACGGATCTTGCCGGCCAAAGCTTCGTAGTTGCTGTCATAAGCCGCGACGCCGGTGATCGAGCCCCAGCCTTGCGTGTATTTCAAGCCGGCGACAACGTGCGGAATATAGCTGTCGATAGTACCGGCTGAGCCCGATCCTTGTTCGAGCGAAATCACGGTCGAAATGCCGTTGCCGGCGTCGAAGTAGTACTGAGCCACGTTGGTGTCGAAGCCGGCCGACCGAACGAGCATACTATCGAGAACGTTGCCAGCGTAGCTTACAAACGTATCGAAGGCCGACCCGTCCTTGCCAACTCGCAGGCCCCCCAGCTCGACCCAGGCAGAAGCCAGTGCGAGGCCGCTGTTGAAACCATAGTTCTGAGGACTGTCACGCGAGTTAGCGCTATTGCCAAAATTCACGTGGGTTTCGGTATAGGTCGTCAACGCGCCGAGCTCGGTCTGCTGGCCGCTCCAAGTTTTGAACGTGAAGCGTGTGTTGTTTCGCCAAGTGCCTTGGTCCTCGCCAGTTCTCACATCCGAGGTTCTTGCGCTGTCATACGATCGGACATCACCCAGGCCGATATCATAACGGACATAGCCGCCGATGCGCAGGCAGGTCTCGGTGTTGGGAATATAGAAATACCCCGAGCCGAGGACGTCGCAGATCTTGATGTACTCGGCCGGTTCCCGCTCGGCGCCAGCTGCTCGAACGACGGAGGCGGCGATCAGAGCAGTTAAGCCGAGAAGACGAATCTTGATGTACATGTCTAGATCTCCATGAAGGAATAAAAAGGATAGAGGCGTAAGAGCAAGCTTTACTCTAAATTTTGTGCGTGTTGTCTCCAATTTGTGGACGTAAAAGCGCTTGACATGGGAGGTTATCCAGCGTAAAAGCCACATGTACTTAGAATAGTGTTTTCTGCTAGGAGATTCATTATCGTTTATATGTGAAACACTCCGGTCAGACCGCTGCAGCCTCGGAATAGAGCAGCAAGCGACATGCCAACCTGAAGCGTAGATGCGGCCGACACCAAAATTGGGCCGACGCGCCTTCGTCTCGCTGGAATCACTTTTTTTGAGGGTCACTGCGAAAAGCAATGTGCGACACGGTTCGCCATGTTCGATATGTGACAGTCTCGTTTAACAGCGACGGCTTCCCGTCTGACCGCAACGGAGGCCGCTTCATGCGCTACCGAGAAGGATTACTGCGCGCGTGCGGTCCGCAAGGGCTGCGCCAGGAACAGAGGGCGTCCACGTCCGATGTGTCGCATGGTGGCCGAAGCACCTTTTCGCCGCTGTAAGTTCGCCGTGCAGGTACATTGCGCGGCCGATAGCGAGAAGGGATCGCACCCTGAAACGGTTGCCTAGGGCTCGCCTCGAGTAATTGGCGATGAACAGCATTCTCGAGAACTTAGTCTCGACGGAAAGAGCAACGAAAGGAAGCCGCTTGGACGAGCACGATCCGAAGGAAGAACTGATCGAGACCATTTTCCGCAACGGCACAATCACTGCCGTGGGTATCCTGCTTGCCTTTTCGCTCGGCTTCCTCACTCATTGGGCGGCGAACCCCTTGCCATGGCAACTCTACGATCTGTTCGCCGTAGTGCCGATCCTGCTCGGCATCGCACTGCAGATGAGAGCGCTGTCCATGCTGCTCGACATGAGTTCCTTGCGCCGCCCCATCTACGAACGCGCCAATCGCATTTTCATGGTCGGCCTCATCCAGACCGCGTGTGGCGTCGGGATGGCGATCTTGGTCGATCTTTTCGGGATATCGGTAGGGGGCACGCTGCCCGGCGCTTGACGACAAGCCACACCGCCGCTCATCGCTCGAAGCGACGTCAAGCTGGGGAGCCTTGTGCACCCCCTAGCGGCGCCTTCCTTTCATCAAATGAGCGGACGTCAGCTTTAGAGCGTCTCGGTGGCTAAAGCCGGTATGGTTTTTCGGCCGGCAGGGAAGGCCGCTGGCTGGACCTGGATGGCGTCTGACCGAGGCTTGACAGGTGCGTTGCGACGTTTGGCGTCGGACATGAATTTCGCATTGCAAAGTTCTTCCGCAGACGCCTCAAGCACACTGCATCGGCGTCACGTACTCAAACGTTGAATGCGGCACCGCACCATCACCTCAGGCGGACCATGGCACGCGCGCTCGGTTGATACCGTCCTGTCCAAGCGAGACTGCGACATCGCCGCCTCCGCCTTGAAAACGCGGAGAAAGCGGGACGCACTGACTTAGGTCAGAGACAGGACGAGCGCGCAACGAAACAATGATGGATCAGCGACGTGGGACGACAGCTCCTTGCACACCTCAATCCTGACAAAGTACCGGGACCCCCGGCCGCCTTGGTATACCATCTATCCGACTGTGCCAGACTTCTCTGCGGCGGTTGGTGCTGACGATTATGAGGAATGGCTGGGGGGCCTCCCGGCCGACGAATCGGTGTCGCTCTATTTCCACATTCCGTTTTGCCGATCCATGTGCTGGTATTGCGGCTTCCCTACCGCCGTCACCCGTCGCAACGGCCCGATCCTTAATTATTTGGCGTGCTGCGTCAGGAGATCAGTTTGGTGTCGGAGCAAGTTCGGCAAGGGCTGCCGGTGAGCGATGTGCATTTCGGCGGCGGAACGCCTCACCTTATCGGGCCAGCCGAGCACTTGGCGCTGATGGAATTTCTACGCCGCCACTTCGCTTTCAGCAAAACTGCTGCGATCGCCGTGGAGATCGATCCCCGAACGTTCACACCGGAAATGGCCGAACCCTTGGCAGCTACCGGTGTCAACCGCGCGAGCATCGGCGTGCAGAGCTTTGATCCCGATGTGCAAAAGGCGATCAATCGGATCCAGAGTAAGGTGCAGACGGCCGCTGCCGTCGAAAATCTCCGCCGGCATGGCGTTGGCCATATCAACTTCGATCTCATCTTCGGTCTCCCGAAACAGACTGTGCAGTCCTGCATCCAGACCGCGATGGCTGCGGTCGCCATGCGCCCCAACCGGTTTGCGGTGTTCGGCTACGCGCATATTCCTTCCGTGATAAAGAATCAGCGCCTAATCGAGCAGGCAGGTCTACCGGACGGCGATGTTCGCGCCGAACAGGCTGCAGCTGTCGCCGAGACACTGGTTGGCGCCGGCTACCGGGAGATCGGGCTCGATCATTTCGCTCTGCCGGACGACGAACTCGCGCTAGCGCAGAAGACCGGGCGCCTGCGGCGTAATTCGCTGGGATACTCGGCCGATACTTGCAAAACCGTGATCGGCTTCGGCGCGTCGGCTATTGGCCGAGTCGGCGAGGGGTACGTTCAGAACGAAGTAACACGGGATTCTTACGCCCGGCACATCGCAAGTGGACGTCTGGCGACATCAAAGGGCCACCGGCTGACCGACGATGACCGGGTGCGCGCAGCAATCATCGAGCGACTGATGTGCGATTTGGAGGCCGACGTGCCGACCATCTGTGCCGCCCACGAAATCGAACCAGCTCGTTTTCTCGATTCAGTTGAGCGTTTGGTGACGCTGGCTGAGGAGGGGATCGTGGACGTCGAAAACGGCTTCATCCGCGTGCGGCCGGAGCACCGCTTTGTTGTTCGCGCCGTTGCTGCTGCATTCGATGCTTTTCTCGCGAATCGATGAGTTGAGGCCACGACTCCGAAGGCATCAGACCTTGTTTGGCGCTCGTCGGCATGGGCTCTCGCAGAAGACTCCGCAAGCGCATGCAGGGGACTCCACTTGACGCCGCGTTCATCATCATCTCGCCTGGGTGCGCTCGATCGCACAACTCGGAGCACGCTGCTCTCGGCGTGAGGCTGTGCTCTGCAAAGCACCGGTGATCCACCCTGTCCCTGGATAGCAGCTTGATGGCGTCATCTTGGAGGACGAGAAAAGATTGTCGAGGTACGGGTACGAATTGCCTCGGTCGTTCGTTCAATCGAAAGCACTGTCTGCGGAGGCACCTCTCCTTCATGCAGTGACAGGAGATGCTGGCCGACTTCCTTATCTGCTGCGGTGAGTCGATGATTTAGGCGGAGAAAGTCCATCCAGGTGGGGGTGCGGAATGTCTCCGTCCAAAGTGACGGTGTTTGCAGATTTCGCTGGAGCGTCCAGTTTCGTGCACCGGCACGGCTCTGGACGTGTCGCCGCGTGCGCATGTAGCCCAGAAAGGCCTCGATATTTTCCTCCGATATCAAATACTCGACCTTGGCCACGATAGGGCCACTTCTGGGTTTCAGATCGAGAGCCACGTCCGGCGGATGAAAAACTGAACTTTCTTGATCCGTTTCTTCCCAGGGACGGACCGGCAACACGATCCCCGCTGCTGCAACCAGCAACAGAGCGCCCGCGGCGCCCTCCAATGCTGAGGTCAAGGAATAGTTTTGCGCGACAGAACCCCAGATCCAGCTGCCAGCAGCCATACCGCCTGCGCTCAAGGCGTAGTAAATGGAGAGCGTGCGGCCTACAACCCACCTTGGGCTTGCCAACTGCACCGACACGTCAATGCCCGTCCAGGTGATAAGCCAACCCGCTCCGCCGAGCGCCAGCGAAATGGCCGCCACAGGAACCGACGATGTCAGGGCAAGGGAGAGGCAACAGACTGCACAAGCCACAGAGGCGAAGGCCACCAGCCTGTTTTGAGACGTGACCTTCCTCAAGAAGCCGTTGCCCATGCCCGCGATGAAAGCACCCATGCCGAAGCCGGCCAATAAGATACCGTAGACAATTGGCCCACTCTTCAACTGATCCCGGACGACGAGAGGGAGCAACGCCAGAATGGAGATGCTTGCCAATCCGAAAAGAGCTGCTCGGGCGGTCGCTGCCCTGATCTCCAAAGACATCGCCGTAAAGCGCACTCCGTCATGAATTGCCGTCGTCATTCTCTCACGAGGGAGAGGCGAAGAGCGGACCTCCCATTTGGTGCGCCATATCGCGCTTATAGGCGCCAGATCACTCACCGCAGCCAAGGCGAAAGCGGCCAGCGGCCCAAAGACGGCCAGGATCACGCCCCCTAAGGCCGGACCAACGCTGCGCACAATGTTGTATCCGACGGACATAAGCGTCACTGCGGCCGGAATGTCGCGTTTGTGAAGGATATCGCCGACCGAAGCGTGCCAGGCCGGATCATTCAAGGCAAAGCCGCAGCCGGCCAGGAAACCTAACCCGAGAATCAGCCAAGGACTGACAAATCCCAGACCCACAGAAATCATCAGCGTCATCGACGCCGATGCTATCAGGCAGTGTCCCGCAAACATCACCCACCGGCGGCTGAAGTTGTCGGCAATGGCTCCGGCGAAAACTGAGAGGAAGAACACCGGCAGTGTGGATGCGGCCTGGACGAGAGCCACCATAAGGTCGGACGCTGAAATCGTTGCCATAAGCCAACTGATGGCGACCGTTTGCACTAGCCAACCGAGGCTGGAAATCTGGGTGGCCGTCCAAATTGAGCGAAACACCTTGTTTCGAAATGGGGCGAGCGTCTTTGAAACGGGCGGTTGAGGATTTTCGCTCTGCATGAGGTTTTGCTGGCCTTCGATGAGCGCTGCGATTTGAGCAAGTGGGTCGATACTTAGACATCGCGGAGCACCGCACGGAACCCAGCTCTATGGAGCTTGCCGGCGACTATTTGCGTATTGAGCCATTCTCATAGTCTCATTCATGAGCAGTCCTATGCGCAAGCGTTGCTTTGCTAAATTCCCACGACAAGCGCGCCGCCGCTGAGACCCGCACCCGCTGCCGCCAAGAGGACTTTCTCGCCAGGCCGAAACGGCTGCGCCCGATGGGCGAGCGACAACGAGAGCGGGATCGTCGCGGCGGAAGAGTTGCCATATTCGGCGATCGTCTTGACCATCGAGTGATCTGTGATGCCGAGGTTCCTGCCGACCGCGTCGAAAATGCGAGCATTGGCCTGATGCGGCACGAAACGATCGAGGTCTTGCGGCCTCAGTCGGGCAGCAGTGAGCGCATCTCTCGAGCAGGCGGTCATCATCTCCACGGCCTTGGCGAACACTTCGCGGCCATCGGTGATCGTCATCCGGGTCTGCTCGAGGTCGAGGCCGCCATGGAACGGATTGTTGCTTCCACCGGCAGGAATCTGGATCAGCCCGTAACGCGAGCCGTCCGAATCCACCGAAGCGCCGAGAATGCCTCGATCCGGGTCATCGCACGGACCGATCACCACCGCGCCGGCGGCATCGGCAAACAGCACGGCGCTGGCGCGCTCGGCCGGATTGATGCGGCGGCTGAGGATGTTGGCGGCAATGACAAGGCTCGCTTTGCCATGCAGGCGAGTGAACCCGTCGGCGAACATCAGCGCATAGATGAAGCCGGCGCAAGCGCCGGTCAGGTCGATCGCGCCGGCGCGACCTAGTCCCAGCCGATGTGCGACCAGGGGCGCGCTTGGCGGCAGAAGATGATCGGGTGTGGAGGTAGCGAGCAACAGCAGGCCGATGTCGCCGCGGTCGATACCGGCATTGGTCAGCGCCATGTCGCCGGCGTGCGCGGCAAGGGCCGACAGCGTGTCTTCGTCCGCTGCCCAGAAGCGCGACCGTATCCCGGTGCGCCGCTCGATCCAGCCGGGTTCAAGCCCGAGACGATCTTCGATTTCCGGATTCTCCACCTTGCGCGCGGGCGCATGATGGCCAAGCCCGAGAATGCGCGATGATCGGCTCATGGCTTTGAGCCGAAGCGTTCGCCGGCCTCCTCGATGGCGTCATAGAGCCCATCCAACTCGTTGCCGGTAATGCAATAGGGCGGCAGAAGGTACAGGACATTGCCGAGCGGGCGCACGAGCAGGCCGCGCTCAAGAAAAAAAGCGCGCAGTTTTGGCCCGATCTCGGCCAGATAACCGGCTGAGCCGGTGCGTAGGTCGAGTGCCGCGATGGTGCCGGTTGTCCGGCAATCGGTGAAGCGAGGGTTGTCGCGAAAGCGTCGAAGCCCGGCGGCCTGTCGCTCGCTCAAGGCCGCGATCCGATCGGCCACCGGCTCGTCGTGCCAGATCTCGACATTGGCAAGTGCCGCCGCGCATGCAATCGGATTGGCGGTGTAGGAGCTCGAATGGAAAAACGTCTTCTTGCGATCCTCGGAATAGTGAGCCTGGAAGATGGCATCGGTGGCGATCGTGGCGGCCAGCGGGATGGTACCACCGGTCAGACCTTTCGAGGTGCACAGGATGTCCGGCGAGACGGACGCCTGTTCGCAGGCGAACATGGTTCCGGTGCGCCCCCAGCCGGTCATCACTTCATCGGCGATCAGCAGCGTGCCGGCGGCCTCAGTGATCCTCTTCAATTCGGTCAGAACCCAGGCCGGATACATGAGCATGCCGCCGGCGCCGAGCACGAGCGGCTCGACGATCAGCGCGGCGGCGCGCCGGTCGCGGGAGAGTGCCTCGAACCGATCCAGCGTTTCCTGCTCGCGCCCGGCGGCCGGGAAGGGGATGGTGTCGACCTCGAACAGCAAGGGCTCGTAGGCGGCGTTGAACACGCCACGGGCGCCGACGCTCATCGCCCCGATCGTGTCACCATGATAGCTGTGCTCCATGACGACGATGCGCGAACGCGGCGCGCCGATGTTGCGGAAATAGCCGAGCGCCATCTTCAGCGCGACTTCGATTGAGGTCGAGCCACTGTCGGAATAGAACACCCGGTCAAGGCCGGCGGGTGCGAGGCCGACAAGCGCCTCGGCCAGGCGCTCGGCCGGCTCGTGGGTAAAGCCCGCGAAGATGATCTGGTCGAGGTTCGACGCGGTCGTCTCGATGGCCTTCATGATGCGGGGGTGGCGGTGGCCATGAGTGACGACCCACCAGGAAGAAATCGCATCCAGGATGCGGGAGCCGTCGGCCTTGTGGAGATAGGCGCCTTCAGTCAGCACGATTTCAGGGATCGAGGGCTCTAGCGCGTGCTGCGTGAACGGATGCCAGACTCGAGACTGCGCCATCAGTCGCCTCCGGCAATCATGGCCAGGTCGAAGCCGGAAATCATTGCATCTCTCAACGTTTCACCCGTCAGCGGACCGAGGTGCGGCAGCCTGCCGAGCTGCGGCACGCCGCCGAATTCCACGATTGTCCTTTGCGTATCGGCCACCTCTTCGCCCATGAAGGCAATGCCGATGAGCGGGATGGAGCGGGCTCTCAGGGCCTCGATCGACAACAGCGTATGATTGATGGTGCCGAGCGCGGTGCGGGCGCACAGTATGACCGGCAGCCGCCATTGTTCGAATATGTCAATGAACCTTGTCTGTCGATTGAGCGGCACCATCAGCCCGCCGGCGCCTTCGATGACGAGCGGTGTCGGCAGGACCGGAAATGAAAGATCGTCGGCCTCGATCGCGACGCCGTCGATTTCGGCTGATCGATGCGGCGACAGCGGCATCGTCAGTCGATAGACTTCGGGCAGCACGCGTCCGTCGGGCAAGCCGGAAAGCCGGGCGACGACCTCGCTGTCAGTCTCCTCGTCGAGGCCCGATTGCACCGGCTTCCAGTAGAAGCCGTCGAGCAGCCCGGCAAGTCCGGCCGAAAATACTGTCTTGCCAATTCCGGTGTCTGTTCCGGTGACGACGATGCGTTTGGTCATGCTGTGGCCAACACCTCAACGAGAGCCTCGACCATGGCGGAAATGTCGGTCTCGTCGACGTTGAGCGTCAGCGAAATGCGCAGGCGCGATGTGCCCTCGGGCACCGTCGGCGGACGTATGCCGCGTATGTCGAAGCCGCGTGCCTGCAGGGCCGCCGCCACCGCCATGGTGCGCCCAACGTCGCCGATGACAAATGGCTGGATCTGCGAGCCGCTGGGTACGACGCCGCAGCGCTCGGCCAATTGGCGGCCGGCGCAGGCAACGCGTTCCTGCAGCTGAGCGCGGCGCATGGGCTCGTCGGACAGAATAGTCAGCGCTTCGCGCGCCGCGACCGCCATCAGCGGCGAGGGCGCGGTGGCGTAGATGAACGGCCGGCACCGGTTGACGAGATAATCGCACAGTGTCCTCGGCCCGGTGACGAGTGCACCGGATGCGCCGAGCGCCTTGCCGCATGAGTGGAGCGTGACGATGTTGTCGCGGCCTTGGCACGCGGCGGCCAGTCCCCGGCCGTCCGGTCCCCAGATGCCGGTGGCATGCGCTTCATCGACGACGATGAATGCCTGGTGCCGATCGGCCATCGCGACCAGGCTCTCCATCGGCGCGCGGTCGCCATCCATGCTGTAAAGGCTTTCGACGGCGATCCACACGCGCCCCGTGCCGCCTTCGGCGCGCCAGCGGGTGATTGCGTCCTCGACAGCGTCGACGTCGTTGTGCGCGGCCAGCTTGAACTCGGCGCGCCCGGCCTGCGCGCCCTCATGCATGCTGGCATGGGCGAGTTCGTCGAGGACCAGCAGGTCGCCTTTCTGCGGCAGCGCGGTCAACAGGGCGAAGTTGGCGATGTAGCCGCTGCCAAAGAACAGCGCACGGTCGGCGCCGAAGAATGCCGCGGCGTCCGCCTCCAGTTGCTCATGTTCCGGTGCGTTGCCGCGCAACAGCCGCGACCCGGTGGCGCCAACCGGCGTGCCCCGCGCAATCGCCGCCGCAACCGCTTCGCCAAGTCTTTTGGAGGCGGCAAGTCCGAGATAGTCGTTCGACGAGAAGTCGAGACCGGCGCGCGGTGCGAGCGTCCGCAACCGGTCCTTGCGCGCCAGTCCGCGCAAGGATGCGTCATAGCGGGCAAGAATTGCCTCGTTCATTGCGTGGCGAGTTCCATCGGCTCGATGCCGAGACGCTGGAACAGAAGGCTATCCTTGTCCTCGCCGGGATTGTCCGCCGTCAGCAGCGTGTCGCCGACAAAGATCGAGTTAGCGCCGGCAAAGAAGCACAACGCCTGCGTTTCGTCGCTCATCGCCGTCCTGCCGGCGGACAGCCTTACACAGGATTTCGGCATCATCACCCGCGCGAGCGCAACGATGCGGACGAAATCGATCGGATCGATGGCGTCGGCCGCGGCAAGCGGCGTGCCTTCGATGGGAATAAGCATGTTGATCGGCACGCTTTCCGGCGGCTCGGGCAGGTTCGCGAGCGTGACCAGCATGTCGATGCGATCGGTCTTTTCTTCCCCCATCCCGACGATGCCGCCGCAGCAGACTTTCATCCCAACCGCGCGCACGTGCCCAAGCGTTTCCAGCCGGTCGGCAAAAGTCCTGGTTGAAATAACCTCGCCATAGTAGCGCTCAGAGGTATCGATGTTGTGGTTATAGTAGTCGAGACCGGCCTGCTTCAGGCGAGCAGCTTGCTCAAGATCGAGCATGCCGAGCGTCATGCAGGTCTCCATGCCGAGCGCCTTGACGCCCTCGATCATGGCGACCACAACGTCCATGTCGCGCTCCTTGGGACTTCGCCACGCTGCGCCCATGCAATAGCGCGTTGCGCCGCCATCACGCGCCTTGGCCGCTTCGTCGATGACATGCTTGACGTTCATCAGCTTCGACGCCTTCACCCCGGTTTCGTAATGCGCAGACTGGCTGCAATAGCCGCAATCTTCGGGGCAGCCGCCGGTCTTGATGCTAAGGAGCCGCGACAGCTGCACTCGGTTTCGATCGAAGTTCTGGCGGTGGATCGTCTGAGCTAGGAACAGCAGATCGTTGAATGGCATGCCGTAGATGGCCTCAGCCTCTTTGCGGTTCCATCGCGGAGGCGTTCCATCGACCGATTGCATGGTCTGGTTCACGTCGAACTCCGAGTTCATTCCAACCGTCATCGTCAAACCTTTGTTGCTAGTCCGGTACGCCTTCAGGAGTCTGTCGACCGGCAAGCTCGGTCCGACTTGGCTTTGGAGCGCACTCGCTAAAAGGCGAGCTGCGGCACGTCTTTCCACCGCCTTCCTACGCCTGCCGAGCTGATGTTGCTCCTCATGCCGTAATCCTCAGTTCAAATGCTTGCAGATGTTCTGGTGGTCCGGCATGTCCAGGCCGATGTCGAGGATCGGGGCGCTGTGCGTCAGCCATCCCATGGAGATGAGATCGACACCGGTCGCCGCAATCGCCGCCGCCGTTTTCGGCGTCACCCGACCGGAAGCCTCGGTGATCGTACGGCCACCCACTATAGAAACCGCGCGGGCAAGATCCTCGACCGACATATTGTCGAGCAGCACCGCGTCAACACCAATCGCGAGCGCTGCATCGAGCTGCTTCAGCGTGTCGACCTCAACCTCGACCTTCACCATATGCCCTGCGGCGGCGCGCGCCCGCTCTATTGCTGTGCGGATATCGCCGGCGATCGCGATGTGATTGTCCTTTATGAGCACGCCGTCATCGAGGCCGAAGCGGTGATTGGCACCGCCGCCGACGCGCACGGCGTATTTTTCCAATACCCGCAGGCCGGGCGTCGTCTTTCGCGTCGATACGATCCTCGCCTTGTGACCGCGCACGGCCTCAACCATCGCCGCTGTGGCAGTGGCAATGCCGCTCAGCCGGCATAAGAAATTGAGGGCAGTGCGTTCGGCCGTGAGCAGGCCTCGCGCGGGTCCGGACAATCTTGCAATGGTTTCCCCGGCCCCGACATCGCTGCCATCAGGGCGCCAGATCTGGATGTTGATCGCCGGTTCCACGAGCAGGAAGGCGTACGAGACCAGATCGAGCCCGGCAACGACGCCCGCCTGCCTCGATCTGAGCACCAACGTGGCAGTGCAATCATGCGGGATAACCGCATCGCTGGTCAGGTCGCCGCATCTGCCCAGGTCTTCGAGGAGCGCACCGCGCACAATCGGTTCGATCAGGGTCGCGGGGAGGGGGGAGAATGAAATCACATCAGGTGCTCCGTATGGTAGCCCGGCAATCGAGTGCGGCCGCGGCCCGCATTGCGCTGTGCAGTGTCAGCCGTGATGGGCGCGCGTCGGCATCGTGGAGCGGGAAATCGGACCGACAGTGCGCGCCTCGACTCTCTTCCCGCCCCAGGGCCGCCACGGCGATCATCAGTGAGACCAAAGCCGGACCAGAGGCAGCGACATTGTCAGCTGCGATCGGCAGCAGGGTCGCCACCGCTTCGCGCATTGCCTCGCCGTCGCGGATGATACCCAGGGCGGCGGAGACAATTGGGCGGACCGCGGAAGCGTCTGGTCGTGGAGGGACGAATGTGGAGCATCTGCGCGGTCGCCGGGTATACGACGTGCCGGCAACGCTTTCGGCAACCCAGCTCGCGGTGACCGCCGCTTCGGTGAGCGAGTTGCTGGCCAGGCGGTTGGCGCCGTGCAGGCCGGTACAGGCGACCTCACCGCAGGCCCACAATCCCTCGATGGAGCTGCGGCCGGCGCTGTCTACGGCGACGCCGCCCATGTGATAATGTGCCGCCGGGCGCACCGGGATCGGGTCGGTCGCGGGGTCGACCCCTGCGCTCCGGCACAATTCGGCGATGCCTGGAAAACGCTTGCCAAATCTCGGGCCGAGACTTTGCCGTGCATCCAGGAATACGCGGCGTCCAACGGCAAGCTGGTGCCAAATGGCGCGCGCTACGACGTCGCGAGGCGCAAGTTCACCGCCAGGTGTGTCAGCGAGGAAGCGCTCTCCTCGCTCATCGATGAGCACCGCGCCTTCGCCACGCACGGCTTCGCTCACCAGCGGCATCGGCCGGCGCGGACCGTCGAGCGCAGTTGGATGGAACTGTATGAATTCCAAGTCGGCGAGTTCCGCCCCCGCCCATGCGGCGAGCGCCAGCCCGTGACCCCATGAGCCAGCGGGGTTTGTCGTGTCGCAAAACAGCCCGCCGACGCCGCCGGTCGCCAGCACCGCGCGACGCGTGGGCAGAGCGAGCGCGCCGGCTCGTCCTGCGGCGACCACGGCGATGACCGACCCGTCCTGCACGACCAGCCGGCGGACCTCCACATTTTCGATAGTGGTGATCGAGGCTGTACGCCGAACCGCGGCGATGAGCACGCGCACCAACTCGCGACCGGTGGCGTCGCCGGCTGCATGCACAATCCGCCGTCGCGAGTGTGCCGCCTCGAGCCCAAGTCGCAACGCGCGGTCAGGGTGCTGGTCGAAGGCGACGCCGAACCTTTGGATCGTCCTAATCGCTTCGGGTGCAGCTCGGACCACTCGCCGCACCGTGGCCTCGTCGCAGAGTCCGTCGCCGGCAGCTATCGTGTCGCAAAGGTGAAAATCCGGGCCGTCGTCGCCGCCGAGACTTGCCGCAAGACCGCCCTGGGCAAGCTCACTGCAGGCTCCGGTTCCAAGCGGCGCGTTGGTCAAAAGCACGACCGGTTCCGGCGCCAGATGAAGCGCCGTCATCAGGCCGGCAATGCCGCCACCGATGACGACCGGCGCCCCGGCGATGTCGCGAACCTCCAGGCTCATAGGGAAAGCATGCGCTCGACCGCGCGGCGGGCGGGGCCGGCAATTTCGGGATCAATCCGGACCTCATGCCGGTTCTGCTCGAGCGCGGCGCGAATGTTGGCCAGGTTGATGCGCTTCATGTGCGGGCACAGGTTGCATGGGCGAACGAACTCGACGTCGGGATGCGCGACCGCGACGTTGTCGCTCATCGAACATTCGGTCAGAAGGACGACACGCGTCGGTTTCTCCCGCTCGACATAATCCGACATCGCTGCGGTCGAGCCGGAGAACTCCGCCTCCGCGACAACGTCTGGTGGGCATTCTGGATGGGCCAGCACGATGACGCCTGGATGGGCATCGCGCAGTTCCCGAATGTCTGCTGCGGTGAAGCGCTCATGCACCTCGCAATGGCCTTTCCAGGCGATGATCTCGACGTCTGTATCGGCTGCCACGTTCCTCGCCAGATATTCGTCCGGCAGCATCAGCACACGCGCCACGCCAAGCGATTCCACCACCGCCTTGGCGTTGCCGGACGTGCAGCAGATGTCGGACTCCGCTTTTACGGCGGCCGAAGTGTTGACGTAAGTAACAACGGGGACCCCCGGATACCGCAGCCGCATTAGCCGCACGTCGTCTGCCGTGATCGATTCGGCCAGCGAGCAGCCGGCGCTGAGATCCGGGATGAGCACGGTCTTGTTCGGATTGAGCAGTTTTGCCGTCTCGGCCATGAAATGAACGCCGGCAACCACGATGATGTCGGCGTCGACCGTCACCGCCTTGTGGGCCAACGCCAGGCTGTCGCCGACGATGTCTGCCACGCAATGAAAAATTTCGGGCGTCTGGTAATTGTGCGCCAGCACCACCGCATTGCGCTCACGCTTCAGCGCTAAGATGGCTTCAATATCGCCGGCGAACGCGAGCCATTCAACGGGTGGGATCACCCGCCGGACACGCTCATACAGGGACGCAGCCATAGGTAACGCCCCAGTCATTGGCGCCTCGATTATATTCGGTTTGACAATAAGGGAATATATCTACCTTGACTATAAGTATGTCAAGCCCGCGCCAGCGGTAATTTTGTCCCGGCGATAGCCCTGTCGTCGAGGACGGCATGCCGGAAGCGATAAAGCTTCGCCGGTCGGCCGCCCGTGTCGAGGGAGGTCTCCCCGGTCTCCTCAACAAGTTCCTGCTGCTCGACCAATCTCCGGAAGTTCGGCTTGTTGATCAGCCTGCCAGCCAAAGCTTCCACGGTTCGCTGCAGTTGCAGCAGCGTGAAGGAAGGCCGCATAAGCTCGAACACGACCGGCCGGTATTTGATCTTCGAACGCAGCCGCGCGATCCCGGTTGCCAGAATACGACGGTGGTCAGCGACCATTGGTTTGCCAGCCGCGGCCGCAATCGCGTCCCTGCCGCCACCGGCCTCCTCAATCAGACCAGCTTCATAGAGCAACTCGTAGCGTTGGAGCGTGAGTTCCTCGTTCCAATGGCGGTCGTCGAAGCCGAAGGCTATCGCAGCGCGCTGCCGGCGCTCGCGTTGAGTGGTCGGCTCGCTGGCGCCGCCGGCCCACTCAATCAGGCGGGGCCGCAATCTATCGAGCAGCACAGGCGGCGTGCCGAAGCGGTGGTCCTCCCAGGGAAAATATTCGTACCAACTTTGCCAGCCGCACGCGGCCGAGTTCGTTGCCTGTTCCTTCCTGGTCAATGCGAGATAGCTGATTGAGATGACGCGCTGGTGGCGCTCAGTGCCGATGCGATCGCGATCGGCGAAGGTGTAGAGTTGCTCGATGTATCCCAGTGCATGGCCGGTCTGCTGCTCCACCCACCCCCTCAAACCCGACTGCAGCGATCGATGCTCAAGCGCAAAAGGTCCAGAAGGGAGGGTGTCCGCATGACCGACGGTGAGGACACAGGACTCACTGTCGTTTACGGCGACCACGACGGCAGTCAGGTCCACTTTGGCTTCGTCAGCTTTGACGGCGGCTTTGCCTTTCTTGGTTCTTCTTGTCTGAGGATCCATGTTTGCGAAAGTGGGTTGGCCCAACGGAGCGCCTTAATCGATTGAATGTAACCTTGGCAGCCAGCACGTCAACACCGTACTACTCAAGCACTGTTTTTAGCTCTTCGCAGTCGCACAAAAATATGCCAAACGCGACACCCGCTGTTGGTAACGTAAGGGAAGGGGGCGTCGGTTGAGCGCGGCTGGTGAGATAAAAGGGATTAACCCTCCAGATATTCGATTGCGAAAAGGCCAAACGCCACTTGTATGCTTGACGGCCTACACCACGCCGGTCGCGAGGCTACTCGATCGCCACTGCGACATCGTTCTTGTCGGCGACAGCGTCGGCATGGTGGGCACGGCCTGTCGTCGACGCTGGGCGTCACGCTCGACATGATGATCATGCACGGACAGGCCGTTCGCCGCGGCCTTGAACACGCGCTGATGGTCGTCGACCTGCCCTTCGGTTCCTACGAGGAAAGCCCAGAGCACGCTTTCGGCAACGCTGCGCGCGTGATGGGTGAGACCGGTTGTTCAGCGGTGAAGCTCGAGGGCGGCGAGACCATCGCGGAAACCATCCGCTTCCTTACCGCGCGCGGCGTACCTGTCATGGCCCATGTGGGGCTGACGCCGCAGGCGGTAAACACGTTCGGAGGCTATCGTGTGCAGGGCCGGGGAGCCGATGCAGAGCGGATCAGGCGCGACGCCAGGGCGGTAACCGAGGCGGGCGCCTTCTCCTTGGTGCTCGAAAAGATACCGGAGCAGCTTGCACGGCAGATAACCGCCGATATCGACATACCCACCATCGGCATCGGTGCCTCGCCAGCTTGCGACGGCCAGATTCTGGTGAGCGACGATATGCTCGGGCTCTTCACCTCATTTCGGCCGAAGTTCGTCAAACGCTATGCCGAGCTCGGTGAGCAGGCTGAGGCGGCAATCGCCGCTTACGCCACCGATGTGCGGAACCGGCACTTTCCGGCGGTCGAACATCTCTATGTCAACGCCTTGAAGGCCGGAGACTTCACATGAGCGTGCCGATCGCTCGAACTGTGAGCGAGCTGCGCGGCGTCGTTGCGCAATGGCGTCGCTCGGGTGCCACGATCGGTATTGTGCCGACCATGGGAGCCTTGCACGACGGGCATCTGAGCCTTGTGCGGAAGGCGCTTGAAAGGGCCGAGCGGGTGATCGTGACGCTGTTCGTAAACCCCAAGCAGTTCAACAGCCCCGCCGACCTGATTGCCTATCCTCGGACGGAAAGCGAAGATGCTGCCAAGCTCGCGCCGCTGGGCACGCATCTGCTCTATGTGCCGGACGCAGAGGAAATGTACCCGGCGGGCTTCGCCACGGTCGTTTCAGTGTCCGGCATCAGCGAATGCCTGTGCGGCGCATTCCGGCCCGGCCATTTCAATGGCGTGGCGACGGTCGTGGCCAAGCTCTTCCTGCAGGCCGGCGCTGACTTCGCCTTTTTTGGCGAAAAGGATTTTCAGCAACTTCAGCTTGTCAGGCGCTTGGTCCGGGACCTCGACATTCCGATCACTATTGTGCCCTGTCCGACAGTCCGCGAAGCCGATGGTCTTGCGCTATCGTCGCGTAACGTGCGGCTCTCCCCAGCCCAACGCGCCATTGCCCCAAAACTAGCATCGGTCCTGCTCGATACGGCCGAGCGGCTTGCACGCGGCTCTCCCATCCTGCCTACGCTTGATGAAGCGCGTGCAACAATTCTGGCTGCCGGCTATCGCGAGCTCGAATACCTGGAGCTTCGCGGAGAAACAGACCTGCAATCGTTAGCAAGCCTTGACCGACCGGCACGCTTGCTTGCTGCGGCTTGGCTTGGCGACACGCGGCTCATCGATAACGTCGCAATATCACCCATCGGTAGTTGGTCAGGTGCGCGGAGCTCTCTCCAATCGGAAGCAGCACAGCAATTGCGGTGATGACGGCGGCGCGTCGTACGCCCTGCAGGGACAGGCCATCATTTAGAACCACGTCTCCGCCCGGCTTCCAGCAACCTCCGCGAGGTAGGCAAAGCGCAGATGCATCGCGTATTTGAAACCTTGGTCGAGCAACTCTCTGCAAGCGTCGATGCCGTCGATCTCCATGAGGCAATGGCGTCCGCCGCAGCCGGGTTCGACTTTCCGCTCTTCGCTTATTTCACCTACCCATCCGCTTCCGGCGACAGGCCGCGATTGATCTCGAATTATCCATCATCATGGACATCACATTACCTGCAACAGCGCTACCACAGCGTGGATCCCGTGATCCTGCGGGGACTGCGGGGCTGGGATACCTTCGACTGGGGTGTGGACCGCGATCACCGTTATTTGCCGACCTCTCAGCAGGAAGTCCTGGAAAAAGCAGCTGAGTTCGGCATTCGCGGCGGACTGACCATGTCGATGCATGATCATCGCGGCCGGTTCGCCGCACTGACCTTCGCCTCCAACGAGGCGCATCCGCCATTTCTGAGGTCGCTGACGCGCTACGAAAAAGCAATGCAACTGGTTGCGATCAACGTTCATATCCATGCCCGGCGCAGGCTCGCCGAAGATTGCGTGGTAGATGGCATAACGCTCACCCGGCGGGAGTTCGAGTGCCTGAAATGGGCGGCGTGCGGCAAGTCGGCCTGGGATATCAGCCAGATTCTCGGTGTCTCGAAACGCACCGTGACCTTCCATCAGGAAAACGCCAAGGCGAAGCTTGGCGTGCGAACCATCAACCAGGCCGTAGTGCGGATGGCTGCTCGGGCGAGATCCTGATCCTCTCCAAGTCTAGCTGTAAAGGTCTACAGGCTGCATTCATGACGGCTTTGCCCTTCGATTGCGTGGACACATCCCGCACGGAGACGACAATGATGCAGCTGATAACACCCGACTGCTACGCCGAGTTTGCGAGCGAACTCAAGGAAATGCACGGACTTAGGTATCGGGTTTTCAAGAAGCGGCTCGATTGGGAAGTGCAGACCGAAGGCGAAATGGAAACGGACCCGTTTGACAGCCTGAACCCCGTCTACCTGCTTCTCAAGGGGTCCGATTGGCGAACTTGCGGCTGCGTCCGCCTTTTGCCGACCACCGGACCGACAATGTTGCGCGATACGTTTCCGACGCTGCTGGATGAGATGGTGGTCCCTGCGAGTGCCGATATCTGGGAGAGTAGTCGTTTCGCGCTCGATCTCCCTGCGACAGCGCCGAAGGCAGCTGGCGGCCTGGCCCAAGCAACCTACGAGCTCTTCGCGGGGATCATCGAATTCGGCTTGGCCAACAATCTCTCCGGGATCGTAACGGTGACAGATACGCGCATCGAAAGGATCCTTCGTCTCGCCACCTGGCCGTTGTCACGTATCGGACAGCCCAAGCAGGTCGGCAACACCGAGGCAGTCGCCGGCTTCCTCGATATTTCCTACGCCAGTCTCTTGCGCATCCGCTGGAGGGGACGCCTCAACGGGCCGGTGTTGTGGCAACCAGTTCTCATCCAATCGGCATAGCGCCTGCGGATGCTCAGCCGTGACTTGAGTTAAGTCTGCTCACGGCCGCCACCGCCGCCGTGAGGGTGAGCGGACCCGCCCCCACGAGCTTTCGACTGTTCCGGTCGATTGGCTCGCGCGGCCGGACTTTGGATTTCCGTAGGCGCAACCCGCAGTCCAGCGTGAGCACGCCAAAATGGCGCCCCTCCGCTTCGTCCAAAGAAGCCAACGTGGCTTCTGAGGTCGTCTTAGAATATTGGACCGGCCGCCGTGAGCGATCGCAACCTCAAACCTTTGCCGGTATGCCGGTTTGGCCGGACCGTCGGCCAGTCGGAGCAGTCCCCCGATAAGGACCCGAGCTGACGCGCGATCCAACAGCGCCCAAGCCTATGCTATGTGCATTACCGTTCGGTTGGCCATATCGTCCAAGACCGCATGAAGAAGCCTTCCAACCTCCTGCGCAGCGAACTCTGGCGCAATTCCTACATCGGACAATTGAATGAGCATTTTCTTGGCAGCACAGCGCCAGAACGCACTCGCCGCCTCGCCGTTCTTGGTCTCGAGGGCCTGGGCGATACTTTCGACCAATGTGCGTCGCCGATGCAGCGGAAATACGCAAATGTTTGAGTCATGCATCAATCACCTCACAGTTTCAGTTCCACAAAGAAAACACCGGCGTCTTCAAAAGCGCCGCTTAGCGCGGTGACGGTTCGCGGCGACATGACGAGTTCCACTTCCCCTCGACAAGCCATTGGGCGATGAGCCGCCGGACCGCACATCCGGACCGCACATAAGGTGAACCACCATTGCTGATCCGGCTGCGTTTCCTGTGCCGTTCCGCGACGAGGCGTTCCAGCCCGAATTGACGTCCAATGACTTGATTTCTGAAAGGGCAGGGCGGCACGAATCACCCGACTGTTCCGCCGCTTACATTCCTGCGAGCTTGTGTATGAATGATTAAAGCGTGCCCGAGCCGTTCTTGGTGGCCGCCGCAGAAGGGAATCATGTCATCCGCTGCCTATCGTAGGCGGCGCGACTTCTAGCATGACTGCACTGCCCCGACAGGGCTTTGCAATCGCGCGTTTCGAAGCCTATGCTTTGGCATCGGCCGGCATTTACTTCGGTGCAGCCGACAGTAAGACGTACGCGCTCTTGCCCCGTTGGAAGAGAGCCTTGCCCGATCCCTCTTTCGCGACCAGGTGCTGAAGCCCTCACCCCGCAGGACTTCGCGCTTTTGCGACCATCGCTGCATCACGTCGAACCGGGCATCAAGGACCAGTTGGAGGTCGCGCATCAGCCGATCAAGAACGTATATTTTCCCGAGAGGGGCATCGCGTCGGTGGTCGCCACCATGACCGGCGGGCGGCAAGGTGAAGTCGGCATTGTCGGCTATGACGGGATGAAAGGAATTGCCGTCATTCTCGGAAAGGAAAGCACTACCTGGCGCCTGCCGGTTGAAAACCTTCGCCCTGCGATTAGCCCGTCGCTTCGCACCTCAGTGCTGGATTATGCCCACGCGTTCCTCGTCCAATCATGCCGGACGGCACTGGTCAATGGCCACTCCAAGATCGAAGAACGGCTGGCCCGCTGGCAGCTGATGGTCCACGACCGTGCGGAAGGAGATAAGATCCTCCCGACGCATGAATTTCTGGCGACCATGCTCGCGCCCACCGCCCGGGGTCACCACGGCCCTGCAAATGCTTGAGTATCGAGGACTGGTGCACGCCAAGCGCGGCGAGATCACGATCATCGACCGTGCCGGATTGATAAAGCTCACACATGGCGCTTATGACAAGGAGGAGCAGCGTTATTTCGGCCTGGCCGCTGCCTGAAGCATGTCGGTTGAAACGGGTTCAGCCGACGTCTCCTTGCCCCTCACCAGGTCGCCCAAAAGCATCAGCGGTTTTGAACGAATCGCAGCTATTGTCCGCAATCGGACATAGGCTTGAAGGCGGTCGAATTCGTGCCATAAGTCGGGTTGGTCAGGGTTCAGGGAGGAATTCGTCATGACCAATTCGTTTCACACCGTCACCGTCGAAAAAGCCGCAGAAGCCTATGTCCTTTCCAGGGGAAGGGTCCGCTTTCTCTCCATGGCGCAGGCGATCCGCGCCATCCGAACACTAATGCCGGCATGCAAGGCCACCGACCGCGAGTTGGAGGAACTGTTGGCGGCCGCTTCCTTCGTTCATGGCGTGCCCGTCGCCTTCGACACAAAAACAGCCGATGGTGTAGAACCACGGCTGCATTCCTAAGAGGGCATGCCGCGCCATGCAGACTGTCAGAGGGCATTCGTCAGATGGTAGTCCGCTAACTTAACTGCAGAGTCTAAAGGACGTGTTCCAGCATTGCGAACTCACCGATCGCTTTGTTGCCAAAGCTGCCAGCAAGCGATCGCCTCATCCAGCCGTTTGCACCATCTCATCACAGACATCATCGCGATGCTACCTGTCCAGCATATGTCCAGCATTTCGCAAGGCGGCCAGAAGGAGCCTCGCATAGCCTGTGACATCGATCTGGGCCTGCATCGAAAGGGGCATGCTGGTCCAGTTCTCCAACGGTGCAATGAAAGGTGAGAAGGTGCCATTGACTAGGCAACAACAGCTAACAAGGCCCTCTCGGTCCAATGCCACCACACCGATCTTGTCGCCTGGATATCCAATGGCTGCGACTCGCTGGACCTCCAGGTCACCGTCCACCCGCACGTCAAAAAGAAGGCTACCACGGCTCCTCGTGGCTATCTCAGCCGCCTTCTCATCAAAGCTTGAAGAGAGCAAGCGGACGCTTTCCACCGCCATCTGGAAAATCACCAAATCCAGTTCATTCACGGCCATATGGGCATTTCCGCGCAACGGGTGGTGATTGCAATGACACATACTGCTTGTTCACAGATGTCGGTCACGAACGATCATTCGTCGGGTTCCGGTTCCGACCAACGGTGTCGCCACCTGATCGTGCTGCGGTTCGAACCTTCCGAACGCGAGCCGAGCGCGCTATGAGGTTGGAGTCTAGGTCTCGGACCCTGCCTCGCGGCCTTCTCATCTTTGGCAGACCCGTTGCAACGCCGCCGCGATGGCGCAAACGCCAGATGACGCTGATCCATCGCTTGATCGTGAACTGAGCTTCTGAACACCATTGGGACAGCAGGGTGGAAGGGCTTGACCAACGCTGCCCCCGTTTTCCAAGAGGACCCGTCCTCGATTGAATCTTTCGAGCCCCGTGCGGCGCGCAGCCAAATGATGACGATCTGGACTCAGCTCGCAGACCGCAAGGCAAAGAGGGAACCTTCCAGGCAGCCAAGCTGCTCGACGCAAAGAGCGGCCTTTGGAGTTCCCAAGAATCGACCCTTCCATAGTTGCGACAGGCAACCACTGCACGAGTGTGGGAGAGCGAATCGCAAGCATTGCGTGAGGTCCTGCGCGTTTTCCCCTCTTTGCTATTTGGCACATCGTTTGCGCCGAAGTGGGCGCAGCGTTCGACCGGAGCACTGCATGGGAGAGGGAGGAGCCCCACCCCGATCCGGTCAAGGAGAGAGACGGTGTTGGTTCCAAGAGTTCCCCGCGCGATCGCAGCGCCCCGCAAGCGCCATTTTGCCCGGACCTACGTGCAGGTACTTGCCGCCATAATCCTGGGTGCCGCAATCGGCTATTTCCATTTGGAGACCGGCCACAGCCTGAAGCCGCTCGGCGATGCCTTCGTCGATGTCGTCAAGATAATCACCGTACCTGTCATCTTCCTGACAATGGCGACCGGCATTGCCGGCATGAGCGATCTGCAGAAGGTCGGCCGAGTTGCCGCCAAGGCGATGGTCTATTTTCTCACCTTTTCGACGCTCGCTTTTGTTGTCGGGCTGATTGTCGCGAATATCGTTCAGCCTGGCGCCGGCCTCAACATCGATCCGGCCTCGCTCGATGTCCAAGCCGTTAAGGGCTATGTGGCCACGGCTCACGAGCAGTCCGTGACCAGCTTCCTGATGA
>NZ_RZSC01000169.1:0-9746 GCF_003998155.1 Mesorhizobium sp. M1E.F.Ca.ET.063.01.1.1 | reverse complement strand
ACCTTCCAGTCCGAGCTCGACCGCGCGAGCGGCGGCTCGCTGGTCGAGGTGAGCTCGATCGCGCGCGATCCGTCGGACTTCCCGATCGAGTTCCAGCCCGGCAACGAAGCCGCCGACGAAAAGGGGTACGTGAAGATGCCCAACGTCAACGTGCTGGTCGAAATGGCCGACATGAGCGAGGCGAACCGCTCCTATGAGGCCAACCTGCAGGTCATCAAGCAGGCTCGCGATCTGATTTCCATGACCATCGACCTGATGAGGAACCAGTAATGATCGGCGGTATCGGGGCACTACAGTTCAAACCGGCAATCGAAGGCGCAGAGGCCGCCTCGCCAGGCCTGCTTCCGGGCGGTGTCGGGACACAGGCAAGCGAAAGCGTCGGCGGCAGCTTCGCGGACCTTCTCAGCCAGGCCGCAACCAAGACCGTCAACACGCTGCAGAACGCCGAGCAGATGTCGATCCAGGCGCTCAAGGGCGATGCCGACACCCGTCAGGTGGCCGATGCGGTGATGAGCGCCCAGCAGGCCCTGCAGACGACCATCGCCATCCGTGACAAGGTCGTCTCGGCCTACCTCGAAATCAGTCGCATGAATATCTAGGACCGCGTCATGAAAGCCCTTGCTATCGCCGCGACCGGCATGAACGCCCAGCAGACCAATCTGGAAGTCATTGCCAACAACATCGCCAACATCAACACCACCGGCTACAAGCGGGCGCGGGCCGAATTCTCCGATCTGCTCTATCAGGTCGACCGTACCCAGGGCGTGCCCAACCGCTCCAACACCTCGCTTGTGCCCGAGGGCGTCTCGATCGGCCTCGGCGTCAAGACGACGGCGGTGCGCAACGTCCACACCCAAGGTGAACTGACCAGCACCGGCAACAGCTTCGACCTGGCGCTGACCGGGAGAGGCTGGTTCCAGATCGAGGGCGCTGACGGCAGCACGCTCTACTCCCGCGCCGGCGCCTTCAACACCAATGCCACCGGGCAGTTGGTCACCGTCGACGGCGCCAGCGTCGTCCCGGCGATCACCGTGCCGACCGACGCGGTCGAGGTGATCGTCAACAAGACCGGCCAGGTCTTTGCCCGCATCGACGGCCAGACCGACCTGCAGCTTCTCGGCCAGCTTCAGATCGTCAACTTCGCCAATGAGGCCGGCCTCGCCCCGCTCGGCGACAATCTGTTCCAGGAGACGGCGGCTTCCGGTCCGGCCAATGTCGGCGTTCCCGGCGATCCCGGCTTCGCCACGATCGAGCAGGGTTATCTGGAATCCTCCAACGTCGATCCGGTCAAGGAAATCACCGAGCTGATCTCGGCGCAGCGCGCCTATGAAATGAATTCCAAGGTCATCCAGGCCGCTGACGACATGGCCTCGGTGGTCTCCAAGAACATCAGGTAACGGATGATGCCGAGGCCGATCTCCTGTTCCGCATTTTGCCGCGCCGCGCTGGCCCTCGCGCTGGTTGCCGGCGGCATGCCGGCATTCGCGCAGGAAACGGCCGGCCAATCGGCCAGCCAGATCGCCGCCGGCCAGCCGGCCGGCGAGGCTGTGCTGATCCCGAACCGGGTCATCTACCCGGGCGAGACCATCGAGCTTGCGGCGCTGAAGCAGGTGACCCTCGTGCCGGGCAAGCACGAGCCGGACGGCATGGCGACGCGCTCCGAAGACCTGCAGGGCAAGGTCGCCAAGCGCACGCTGCTGCCCGGCCGCTACATTCCCGTGGCTGCTATCCGAGAAGCCTGGCTGGTCGAGCAGGGCGCCTCCGTGCAGGTCTATTTCACCGCCGGCGCGCTGACCATTTCGGCTGCCGGCGTCACCTTGCAGCCAGGCGCCGCGGGCGACCTCATCAAGGTCCGCAACATCGACAGCGGCAAGATCATTTCCGGCATTGTCATGGCCGACGGCACCATCAAGGTCGGCGCATCGTGATGCGCGCTTTCGCCCTTTTGCTCAGCGCCGCGATCGGCCTTCAGCCCGCCTTGGCGGACGGGCTGACGCCCAAGGCCAAGCGCGAGCTGGCCTTGAAGAACGGTGGCGTCTACGACGACCCTGAATACGATCCGGCCACCACCACGCGCATGTTCCGCGTCTCAACGGGGCCGAGCACGCTGCCGCCCGGCCAGGTCGCGGCGCGCATCAAGGATATCGCCCAACTGCAGAGCGCCCGCGACAACCAGCTCGTCGGCTACGGCCTTGTCATAGGCCTGGCGGGAACCGGCGACAGCCTGCGCAACTCGCCCTTCACCGAACAGTCGATCCGCGCCATGCTGGAGAACCTCGGCATCGCCACCGAAGGCGGCAGCGCGCGCGCCAAGAACGTCGCCGCCGTCATCGTCACCGCCAACATGCCGCCCTTCGTCCAGTCGGGCGCCCGCATCGACATCGACGTCTCCTCCATGGGTGACGCAACCTCGCTCGCCGGCGGCACGCTGGTGATGACGCCGCTGAAGGCGGCGGACGGCGAGATCTATGCTGTCGGGCAAGGTTCGGTGATCGTGGGCGGCTTCACCGCCAAGGGCCAGGCCGAGCAGTTGACGCAAGGTGTGCCCACCGCCGGCCGCGTGCCGAACGGCGCCATCATCGAGCGCACCGTGCCGGCCGAATTCGACGACCAGGGCGTGCTGACGCTGCAATTGCGCAATCCCGATTTCTCGACCGCCATTCGCATCGCCGACGCCATCAACGATTACACCGCGCAGCGCTTCGGCATGCGCGTCGCGGCTGAGCGCGATGCCCGCACCGTGCAGATCAGGCGGCCGAAGAACGTGTCGGCCGCGCGCTTCTATGCCGAGATCGAAAACCTGGTCGTCGAATCGGATGCCCCTGCCCGCGTCGTCATCGACGAACGCACCGGCACCATCGTCATCGGCAACAACGTCAAGATCTCGCGCGTCGCCATCAGCCACGGCACGCTCACCGTGCGCATCACCGAAGCGCCGAAGGTGGTTCAGCCAGAACCCTTCTCCAGGGGCGAGACCGCGGTCGAACCCTTCACCGCCATCGAAGCTACGCGGCCCGACGCGCGCGTTGCCGTGCTCGACGGCCCTGACCTGGAAACGCTTGTCTCCGGCCTCAACCGCCTTGGTGTGAAACCCGACGGCATCATCGCCATCCTGCAAGGCATCAAGTCGGCCGGCGCCCTGCAGGCCGACCTGGTTCTCCAATAGGCACGCCGATGATCGAGCTTTTCTCCGCAAGACTGCATCGTCGCCCGAGACTTCATCCTGGAATGAGCCTCCTCGCCGCAGCCGCCATTGTCGCGCTGGTGGGCGGTACCGCCCGCGCGGAAGAAGTCCGCCAGGTGCTGCCCGGCGGACAGGCGCCGGCTCAGCCGGCCCAGCTCGTGCGCGCGAAGGCGCCGGACCAAAGCGAGATCCAGCGCTTCTGCTCCAACATCGCCGATGCCGCGCGCGACCGCCGCTACGCGCTCCAGGCCGAGGAACTGAAGCAGCTTCAGGCCGGCATCGACGAGCGCATGAAGGCGCTGGAGGCAAAACGCACCGAATATGAGGAATGGCTGAAGCGCCGCGAAGTGTTCCTGGCGCGCGCCGAGGACAGTGTGGTCAAGATCTATGCCGGCATGAAGCCCGACGCCGCGGCCGAGCGCCTTGCGATGGTCAATGCCGAGCTCGCTGCCGCCATCCTGATGAAGCTCGATTCACGCAAGGCGGGCGTCATCCTCAACGAAATGGACCAGAAGGCGGCGGCGACGCTCACCGGCATCATGGCCAGCGCGGCGCGAAGGGTTGATCCGTCATGAAGTTGAAGTTGCTCGTCCTGGTCGCGGTTGCGGCACTGTCCGGCTGCGGCACCGACCTCAAGGAGGTCGGCCGCGAGCCCGCGCTGTCGCCGGTCGGTTCCGGCATCGGCAATGGCGGCGGAGCGCCCTACAGCTATCCTGAGCCGCCGGCCGCGCCCGTGAAAAAATTCTCGCTGTGGGACGACCGCCAGAGCAGGCTCTTCACCGACCCGCGGGCGCTGCGGGAAGGCGACATCCTGACCGTCAACATCAAGCTCAACGACAGGGCCAATTTCAAGAACCAGAACGACCGCAGCCGCACCGCCGCCCGCAAGCTCGGCTACGACGTCACGCTCGGATGGGACGGCAAGAGCACAAGCGGCAAGGGCGACGCAGGCCTGAGTTCCAGCACCGAGACCAACGCCGACGGCGAGATCAAGCGCTCGGAGAGTCTCGAGCTCAACGTCGCCGCTGTCGTCACCGAAGTGCTGCCCAACGGCAATCTGATGATCAGGGGCTCGCAGGAGGTGCGCGTCAATTACGAGCTTCGGGTCCTCACCATCGCCGGCATGGTGCGTCCCTCCGACATCGGCGCCGAAAATACGATCCCCTACGAGCGCATCGCCGAGGCACGCATCTCCTATGGCGGCCGCGGCCGTGTGATGGAGGTCCAGCAGCCGCCCTACGGCCAGCAGATCCTCGACCAGGTTCTTCCTTTCTAGGACGGGGAGACCGCTGTTATGGCAAATGTCGAGCAGGCGCAGCCCAAGAAAGGACCATCCCTCGTGGTCCAACTCGCCATGCTTCTGGTCATGACGGGCGCGGCCATCGGCCTGGGCTGGGTCTCCGGCGGCTATCTCAAGCAAGGCGAAGCGCCGGCACCTGTGCCTGCCGCGCCGGAGAATGCCGGCAGCCCGGAGAAGGCGGCCGAAGCCGGCAAGCCGGCTCCCGGACCGACGGTGGTTCAGCTCGCGCCGATCACCACCAATATCGCTTCGCCGGGCGAAGTCTGGATAAGGCTTGAGGCTTCGGTGCTCTACGACGCGCCGCAGCCTCCGGAAATGGCCGAGCAGATCCAGCAGGACCTTCTGGCGTTCGTGCGCACGCTGAAGATGCACCAGATCGAGGGCGCCAGCGGCTACCAGCACCTCAAGGCCGACCTCGACGAGCGAGCTGCGCTGCGCAGCGGCGGCCATGTCAAACAGGTTCTCATCAGGACGATGCTGCTCGAATGAGAAGATTGCTTGTCGCCACGGCGCTTATCGTCGTCACCACCTCTGTCGCCGCGGCCCAGCAGCTCGATCTCGGCGGCATCGGCAAGGCCGACGGCACGACGGTCGGCTACCTCATCCAGATGTTCGGTCTGCTCACCGTGCTTTCGGTGGCGCCGGGCCTGCTGATCATGGTGACGAGCTTCACCCGCTTCGTCATCGCCTTCTCGATCCTGCGCGCCGGCATCGGCCTGCAGTCGACACCCGCCAACCTGATCCTGATCTCGCTGTCGCTGTTCATGACCTTCTATGTCATGGCGCCGACCTTCGACCAGGCCTGGAACACCGGCGTCAAGCCACTGATGGACAATCAGATCACCCAGGCCGAAGCCTTCGAGAAGATCTCGGATCCGTTCCGCAGCTTCATGCTGCACAATGTGCGCGACAAGGATTTCGACCTCTTTGCCGATCTCGCCCGCGAGCGCGGCCAGACCGTCTCGCGTGACGCCGTCGACCTGCGCATCCTGGTGCCCGCCTTCATGATCTCGGAGATCCGGCGCGGCTTCGAGATCGGCTTCCTGATCGTGCTGCCGTTCCTGGTCATCGACCTCATCGTCGCCACCGTCACCATGGCGATGGGCATGATGATGCTGCCGCCGACAGTGGTCTCGCTGCCTTTCAAGATCCTGTTTTTCGTGCTGATCGACGGCTGGAATCTACTGGTCGGCAGCCTGGTGCGGTCCTTCACCTGATCGCCACGGCCGGACGCCCTGGGATGCCGCGCAAGTCTTGAAGACTTGGAGACGAAAGTCGGCGCGAAGTTTCCAATATTATTTTCGATTAACCGTCCGGTTTAGCCCTTTGGTAGGGACTTGCCGCCATAGTCGCCTGCAGATGGCGGGTGACCGGTCTCAACGGTCATTGGCATGATGCCGCACCGTCATACCGGAAATGCCGGTATGTCAAAAAAATCCGTGTAAAATCAAGGTACGAGTATCATGGCCAGTATCATGACCAATGCCTCGGCGCTGACCGCGCTGCAGAGCTTGAACGCCACCCAGAAGAACCTCGACACCACCCAGGCCCGCATCTCGACGGGTTATCGCGTCTCGCAGGCTTCGGACAACGCCGCTTACTGGTCGATCGCCACCACGATGCGCTCCGACAACCAGGCCATGTCCACCGTTTCGGACTCGCTCGGCCTCGGCGCCTCGAAGGTCGACACCGCCTATACCGGCATGAGCAGCGCGATCGACACCATCAACAAGATCCAGGAGAAGCTGACCGCATCCTACGGCCAGACGGATGCCTCCAAGGAAAAGACCCAGACCGAAATCAAGGCGCTTCAGGATCAGTTGAAGGCTTACGCCGACGGCGCCACCTTCTCCGGCACCAACATGCTGTCGGTAAAGACCGCCTCGGGCACGGCCGCCGACGTCAAGATCGTTTCAGCCTTCAACCGCAGCGCCACAGGCTCGGTTTCGATTTCGACGATCGACGTCAACGTGGAAAGCATCAAGCTGTATGATAGCGGTGCGGCCCCGACCACGAAGGGTATCCTCGACGCCGACCGCGTCGGCGCGACCGGCGCCATCGTCGGCACGGCGCAGAACCCGACCCTGGGTGCGGCTGCGGCAGCCGGCGACACCTACTCGGTCGCCACCCTGAAGATCTTCTCCGGTACCACCGCTGCCAGCGACAGCCAGATCTCGGAGATGATGAACGTCGTCGACACCGCGCTCAAGGCCATGACGACCGCTGCCACCAAGCTCGGCGCCGCCAAGAGCTCCATCGACCTGCAGAAGACCTTCACGCAAAGCCTGATGGACTCCATCGACCGCGGCGTCGGCCAGCTCGTCGATGCCGACATGAACAAGGAATCGACCCGCCTCCAGGCCCTGCAGGTTCAGCAGCAGCTCGGTGTCCAGGCGCTGTCGATCGCCAACGGCTCCTCGCAGTCGATCCTGTCGCTCTTCCGCGGCTGATCGCCTTCGACCGATCAAGTTAGACATACGGGCCGCGCCAAAAGCGCGGCCCGTTTTGCGTTTGCTCCCCAATTTGCGTCTTGATCAAGGCTCGCGCAACCCTCGTTCCTTAACCTCTCGAAAGCTGACTTTTAACAGGGCATTAACCATATCACGCTAAGTATGGTTAACCGTTAGCTTACGACAGGTTGTCGAATCGGCCCTGACCGGGACAATCGCAGCCGATGGGCGGGTCGACCCGGCCTGTATGGCATGCCGGCTTAGAGAAGGAGCGAGTTTCTTGGCGAGCATCATGACGAACGCTGCGGCGTTGACTGCACTTCAAAGCCTCAACGCCACCAACAAATCGCTCGAACAGACACAAGCCCGGATCTCGACCGGCTACAGGGTCTCCGAAGCCTCCGACAACGCCGCCTACTGGTCGATCGCCACCACGATGCGGTCCGACAACTCGGCGCTGTCGACGGTGCAGGATGCGCTCGGCCTCGGCGCCTCGAAGGTCGACACCGCCTACACCGGCATGAACAACGTGCTGGACACGATCGGCAAGATCAAGACCAAGCTGCTGTCGAGCGTCGGCCAGTCGGATGCCAACAAGGCAAAGACGCAGACCGAAATCACTACGCTTCAGGCGCAGATGAAGTCCTTTGCCGATGCCGCCACCTTCTCCGGCTCGAACTACCTCTCGGTGACGTCCAAGCAGGTCGCGGCCGCCAATGACGGCGTCCAGCCCGACGCCAAGATCGTCTCCTCGTTCAACCGCACCTCATCCGGCGCCATCTCGCTCGGAACCATCGACATCGATGTCGAAAGCATCAAGCTGTTCGATTCCGGCCTCGCCACCGCCGTCAAGAACCAGGGCATCCTCGACCGCAAGACCTCGATCTACTCCACGGCTGCGGACCAGTCCGCCTACGATGCCGCCTATGCGGCCGCGATCGCCGGCGGCGCCACCGACATCGCCGCCAACACCGCCGGCCAGGCCGCTGTTGGGGGCACGCCCGTCAAGATCGACAACGTCTCCGCCTACAATCTCGACATCACGGCGTCGGGCGTGACCGACGACATCATCACCCAGATGATCACCAAGATCGACAACGTCATGAGTCAGCTCACCGACTCCGCCACCATCCTCGGCGCCGCCAAGAGCAGCATCGACCTGCAGAAGACCTTCACCCAGAGCCTGATGGACTCCATCGACCGCGGCGTCGGTCAGCTCGTCGACGCCGACATGAACAAGGAATCGACCCGCCTCCAGGCCCTGCAGGTTCAGCAGCAGCTCGGCATCCAGTCACTGTCGATCGCCAACAGTTCCTCGCAGTCGATCCTGTCGCTGTTCAAGAACGGCTAACCGTCTTATCTTCCGGATCTATCGAAAGGCCGTGCCTTGGGCGCGGCCTTTTCGCTTGCCGGCTTGTTGTTGCTGTGGTCGTCGTCCTCGCGCGGCACGCGCTTTTTGTGCGTGTCTTTGTCCCAACCCCGCCAGGTTTTGGGCGGCACGCCCTATCATCCTCGCACAAGCTTCGCGGTCTAGTCTTCCGGCGGACAGTCATGCTGGGAGCGCTTGAAACGTGCCGGAACAGATCCAGAGCCTCATCGCGAATCTGCGGGGATTCGGCGTCAGGCGTCTCGCCCTCATGGGCGGCATCGCCGCGCTGGTCATGGCGGTCATCGGCCTCGCCTCGGTCTACCTCAACCGTCCGGCCTACGAGACGCTTTATGTCGGGCTCGACCGCTCCGACGTGAACCAGATCGGCCTGGTGCTGGGCGAGGCCGGCATCGGCTTCGATGTCGGCGCCGACGGAACGTCGGTGCTGGTGCCGGCCGGCACCACCGCGCACGCCCGCATGCTGCTTGCCGAGAAGGGCCTGCCGACCAGCGCCAACGCCGGCTACGAATTGTTCGACAATGTCGGCTCGCTTGGCCTGACGTCCTTCATGCAGCAGATCACCCGCGTGCGCGCGCTCGAAGGCGAGATTGCGCGCACCATCCAGTCGATTGCCGGCGTCAAGGCGGCGCGCGTCCACATCGTCATGTCCGAGCGCGCCAATTTCCGCCGCGACGAGCAGCAGCCCTCGGCTTCGGTGGTCATCCGCTATGCCGGCATGGATGCCGAAAAGAGCGCGCAGTCGATCCGCCACCTGGTCGCCGCGGCGGTTCCCGGCTTGTCGGCCGACAAGGTCACCGTGCTCGATTCCAACGGCAACCTGCTCGCCGCCGGCGACGACACCTCCAACACCAGCGCTGCCCGCACGCTCGGCGTCGAGCAGACGGTCGAGGCGCAGATCGGCGACAACATCCGCCGCGCGCTGACACCCTATCTCGGCCCCGACAATTTCCGCGCCAGCGTCAAGGCCGACGTCAACACCGACACGCGCCAGACCGAAGAGACGATCTTCGATCCTGAATCCCGCGTTGAGCGATCGGTGCAGTCGGTACGCACCAACGAGGCCAGCAACCAGAAGCAGGCCTCGACCCCGACCAGCGTCGAGCAGAACCTGCCCGAGACCCAGACGACCAGCACCGAGGGGCCGCAGTCCTCCTCGCAGAACGACCGCAAGGAAGAGATCACCAACTACGAGATCAACTCCAAGAAGATCGCCACCGTCTCCAACGGCTATTCGGTGACCAAGATGTCGATCGCCGTCGTCGTCAACCAGGATCGGCTCAAGACCATCCTCGGCAAGGACGCCACGCCCGAGCAGATCGCCAAGCGCGTTGCGGACATCCAGAAGATGGTGGCCTCGGCCACCGGCTTCGACGACAAGCGCGGCGACATCATCGACGTCTCGGCGGTGGAATTCATCGACGG
>NZ_RZSC01001699.1:0-413 GCF_003998155.1 Mesorhizobium sp. M1E.F.Ca.ET.063.01.1.1 | reverse complement strand
GTCCTCGACCTCGTGGCACTTGCGAGCAGCAATGCCGTGACGAGACGCTCGGGCGTGGGCACGATTTCCACTTTCGTTGCGCTCGCAGCAGGAGTCTTCGCCACAGGAACCTGGTTCTACGGCGGACTGGCGCTTGACCATGCCGAAGCTGCCGGCTTCAGCAGCGCCATAGCGGAGACGCACGAAAGCCCTGGCGGAATCACGGCATTTGCCCTTCTGACCTGGGGGGTCGTCAGATTCGCATTGTGGGTCCGCAATCGCGAGTTGGGATCCCTGGCGATCGCCGTTCCTGTAATCGAAGTTGCAGGCGCGGCACTTGTAACCGTCACCGCCTACTACGGCGGCCTGCTTGTCTATGATATGGGTGTGAATGTGGCCAGAGCCGCCACAGGCGGCTGAGGCCTGTCTCCAAG
>NZ_RZSC01001698.1:0-413 GCF_003998155.1 Mesorhizobium sp. M1E.F.Ca.ET.063.01.1.1 | reverse complement strand
CATTGAGCGCGAAGGTGTTCAATTCCTGGCGCTTGCAGGCGACGAAGGACTGGCGCAGCGTGGCCGGGAAGATCTCGGCGACGAGCGGCCCGCTTTCGAAGCTGGCGATGGCCGAGGCCCAGTCCGGCGGCAGCTTCGCCAGCGTGAGTCCTTGTCCCTCGCCGCCGGTCGGCTCGCCGGGCGACAGTTCCTTTTCGATCCCGACGAGCGCCGCGCCAAGGATAGCGGCCAGCACCAGGTAGGGATTGGCGTCGGCGCCGGACACGCGGTGCTCGATGCGGCGCGCCGCGGCGGGGCCGCCGGGAATGCGGATCGCCACCATGCGGTTCTCGTAGCCCCACGCCACCGCGGTCGGCGCGTAGGAGCGCGGGCGCAGCCGGCGGTAGGAATTGAAATGCGGCGCGAACACCAGC
>NZ_RZSC01001697.1:0-414 GCF_003998155.1 Mesorhizobium sp. M1E.F.Ca.ET.063.01.1.1 | reverse complement strand
CCTTCGACCAGCGCCAGGGTTTCCTTGCGGCCGTGCGTCTCGACGATGCCGATCACCACGTCCACGCCGTCGGCCAGCCGGGCGCGGCCGGCCATCAGCATCTCGTAGGTCTTGCCGACGCCGGGCGCGGCGCCGAGGAAAATCCGCAGGCGGCCGCGCTCCTCCCGCTCCGCCTGCTCGAGCAGCGCGTCGGGAGAGGGTCTGGTCTCGTTGCTTCTGGCGTCCGGCATCTGATCCTGGGTCTGGCACCGATCCTAAACATGGGTGGCGCCGGGTAGGCTGTCGATCCCCGGCGCCACCATTCACGGATTCGTGGCGTCGTCCAGCGCGAGGTTGAGCGCCAGCACGTTGACCACCGGCTCGCCCAGCACGCCGAGCTCGCGGTCCTCGACGTGACTTTCGACAAGCGCCTTG
>NZ_RZSC01001696.1:0-414 GCF_003998155.1 Mesorhizobium sp. M1E.F.Ca.ET.063.01.1.1 | reverse complement strand
CTTCAACACCATCCCGATCCTGGCGCTGTCGCCGATCATCATCCTGATCTTCGGGCTCGGCATGACGCCGAAGATCGTCATAGCCGCGGTGATCTGCTTCTTCCCGACGCTGGTCAACATGATCCGCGGACTCGATTCGGCCAGCAGCAGCGAGCACGAGCTGTTCAGGGTTCTATCGGCGACGCGCTCGGAGATTTTCTGGAGCCTGCGCCTGCCGCCCGCGCTGCCGATGCTGTTCTCCTCGCTCAGGATTGCCTCCGCCACCGCCGTCATCGGCGCCATCGTCGGCGAATGGATCGGCTCGGACAAAGGGCTCGGCGCGCTGATCATCCAGGCGAGCTTCAACTACCAGTCCGATCGGCTCTATGCGGCGATCGTGCTGTCGTCGTCGTTGTCGATCGCCCTGTTCATCCT
>NZ_RZSC01001695.1:0-414 GCF_003998155.1 Mesorhizobium sp. M1E.F.Ca.ET.063.01.1.1 | reverse complement strand
GCCCGCATCGCTCCGATCTCGTGGTGCGGCATAGGCCCAAGGCAATGCCGGCCGAACTCTGCTCGACCGGCGAGCAGAAGGCGCTCCTGGTCGGCATCGTGGTCTCGCATGCAAGGCTGACCGGCGAGATGTCGGGGATGACGCCGATCCTGCTGCTCGACGAAATCGCGGCGCATCTCGACGCCGGCCGGCGCGCCGCCCTGTTCTCGATCCTGGAGGAGCTGAACTGCCAGGCGTTCATGACCGGAACCGACGCGGCGCTGTTTTCCAGCCTCGAAGGCCGCGCGCAGTTCCTGACGGTCGACCACGGCACGGTTGGGCCAACCGAAGACCCCTGACAAGGTTTTTGCGCCACGATAAGGTCTGGCCATGACCACGCTTTCCGACGAAGAACTCGAGCGTTACGCGCGCCAC
>NZ_RZSC01001694.1:0-414 GCF_003998155.1 Mesorhizobium sp. M1E.F.Ca.ET.063.01.1.1 | reverse complement strand
GTTCATACGGGCAAGGGCCGTTGGTGGGTGATTACCAATCCGACAAATCTTTATTCGCAAGAACAGTTCCCAAACATGGACCTTGCGGTGACATTTCACATGGGCCTCTGCTTGCGTATCCCGCGCACCCAACAACAGCGCAAGTCCGATAGACGCATCATCCCGTTTGGGAGTGTCTTCACACATCTGGTTGAGGCCACAGATGCACTGGGGCAGGCCCAGAATGTGCCTGACTATCAAGCCATAGGGATGCGAGCGCGCGAGGCTCTTCTCGCGTTCATCCGCGCCGCTCAAGACATTACAGAGTGGACCATGGAGCCGGCCCCGAAACGCGCCGACTTTCGCGCTTGGACTGACTTAATCTGCAATACAGCATTAGGCGGAAGTGCGCAGCAGGAACGCCGACACCTATTT
>NZ_RZSC01001693.1:0-414 GCF_003998155.1 Mesorhizobium sp. M1E.F.Ca.ET.063.01.1.1 | reverse complement strand
GAGCGATCTTGGCGAGACGGTTCTTCGCGACTTTGACGGTGCCACCGGCGGCGCGCATCTTCGACCGGAGGTCGTTCATTTGCGCGACGGTGATACCGGCGTAGTGGGCCACGACGACTGAACCCGCGTTCGAGAACGCTTCGTTCAGGCCCGTGACGAGTTCGCGTTTTTCCGCTCTGTCCACTGCCTATCTCCAGTTGACCCCTGCCTCATTCACGAGGTCAGAAGTCGGGTTGCCTTTTGCCGGCCGGGCTATCCAAAAACGGATCTCCCGAACGGCGCTCGAGGATCCTGCCCCCTTTCGCCACACCGACGGCCAAGCCGGCGATGCGCTGACAAAAGGCAAACACGGTTCGAACCTTTCATTGGAGCGTTCGCTCCTTTGTCGGGTCTTCACCCGTCTCATGCAGGCCC
>NZ_RZSC01001692.1:0-414 GCF_003998155.1 Mesorhizobium sp. M1E.F.Ca.ET.063.01.1.1 | reverse complement strand
TTCTTGTTCTATTCGAGGTAGCCGGACGGGTCGACCGGGGCCGAATTCTTGCGCACTTCGAAGTGCAGCTTCGGCGAGTCGGTGGTGCCGCTCATGCCGGACAGCGCGATCTCCTGGCCGCGCTTGACCTTCTGGCCGCGCTGCACCTCGATCGAGCTGGCGTGACCGTAGACGGTGACCAGTCCGTTCTCGTGGCGCACCAAAACGGTATTGCCGAATTCCTTGAGGCCGTCGCCCGCATAGATGACGACGCCGTTCTCGGCCGCCTTGATCGGCGTTCCTTCCGGCACCGCGATGTCGACGCCATCCTTGCCGGAGCCGAAGCCGGAGATGACGCGCCCACGCACCGGCCAGCGCATCTTGCCGATGCCGGTCGCATCCGGCGCCACCGCATCGTCGTCCTCGGCCTGCTGG
>NZ_RZSC01001691.1:0-415 GCF_003998155.1 Mesorhizobium sp. M1E.F.Ca.ET.063.01.1.1 | reverse complement strand
GCAGGTAGTCGCGCACCAGGCCGGCATCGTTCTTCGGCCCGATCAGCCAGTTCTTCTTCGGCAGGTTCGGATAGTCGGTGCAAGCGACCAGCAGCGCGTAATAGGTGCGCTGGGCGGCAAGCGCACGAAACGACAGCGTGCCGACTGCCGTCAGCGCGGAGGCGCCGGCAAGCAGCGTCCGGCGTGTCAATCTGATCATGGATGCCCCCCAAGCCCGATCGAATTCGCAAGCAGTGGTAACCCTCGTCGATGATTTTGTCAGTATTTTGAAGGCTGGTTGCGCGATGGCGATGACCAATCACCGAAGCGGTGCCGTCGATGGCGACGGAAACAGTGGCAAAAGAGGCGGTTCGTCGCTATCTCAGTGGAATTCAGGCCACTTGCATGCGCAAATGGCGCGCGGACGGCGCAAGCA
>NZ_RZSC01001690.1:0-415 GCF_003998155.1 Mesorhizobium sp. M1E.F.Ca.ET.063.01.1.1 | reverse complement strand
TCGCCATCCTTGCTTACCGGAAATCGGCACTGGCGGACTTTACCGGGCACAATCCCTTCCTGCGCCATTTCGCCGACCAGACGACCGGCGTTCCCTACGGCATCGCGCTCGGCATCGGCGGTCTGATCGTTTTTCCGGATTCTCCGCTGATGGTATGGGCGCTGGAAAGGCTGGCCGCCTAGCCGCCCTGCCATCGCGCGTACGAGGTATCCGATTTTGGACTGGGCGGCTTGGCCGCCCTTTTCGCATCCCGGAGGGGGGTTCGTTCTAATTTATGTAAACCTTAAATTAATCACGATCGTAAGCATTGCATTAACCTTGTTTTGACGATTGCGGCTGCAAAGTCCGCCTTGGCTAGGTGGTTTGCCATAGGCGAGGGTTCGGACAGATGCCAGCATCCCGACTTATAATACTG
>NZ_RZSC01000168.1:0-9792 GCF_003998155.1 Mesorhizobium sp. M1E.F.Ca.ET.063.01.1.1 | reverse complement strand
CCATGGCGCTGGCGCTGGGTTCCAGCGCCGAAGCCTCGAGCGCGGCGCATCTGCCGGAGCGGATCGCTTCGCGCGTCGCCACCGGCCATCTCGGCAGCGATGCCGCGACGCTGTTGCGCGTCGAAGGCTTTGGCCCGTCGGTCGTCTACCGCATCGAGGCGTTGCGGAACCTGCTCGGCAAGGCCGGTCCGCTGCAAGAAATCGACGGCGAAACCTCGAAGGCGATGTGGCGCGACATCCGCGATTGCACACCCTTCGCCGATGGCGCCGAGAGGCCTGTCTGGCGCGTGTCGATGGCGCCGTCGCAGGCGCACCACATGGTGATGGCGCTGCGCATGCAGGCGGCCGTTGACGCTTTCTACGACTGGCAGGGCGGGCTGGTGTGGCTCTCCATGCGCGAGGATGATCCGGAGGCGGGGCTGCTGCGCGGATTGATCCGCAAATATGGCGGCGGCCACGCGACACTGGTGCGGGCGTCTGCCTCGCATCGCGCGGCGCTCCCGGTGTTCGAGCCACAGCCGCAGCATCTGGCGGCGCTGTCGGCGCGGCTCAAGGCCGAGTTCGATCCGAAGCAGATTCTCAACCCCGGCCGCATGGCGCCGGGTGCCGGCTCTGCTACTCTCGCTCGACCAACCGAGGGATCAGCATCATGAGCAATACCGATCCAGGCCCGGGCAGCGGACAGCGCCAGACCGATCGCTGGCTGGAGCCGGGCCAGACCAACGCGCTGGTCATCTACATTCTTTACCTCGCCAGCCTTGTCATCGGCGTGACCGGCATTATCGGCATCGTGCTTGCCTACATCAATCGCGGCAAGGCGGGCGGCTTTGTCGAAAGCCACTACACATTCCTGATCAGGACGTTCTGGATCGGCCTTCTCTACGCGCTGATCTCCGTGGTCCTGATGATGCTCGCGATCGGCTTCCTGCTGATGTTCGCGGTCGCCGTCTGGTTCATCGTGCGCTGCATCCTCGGGCTGCAGGCGCTGCAGCGCGGCGAGCCGGTCAAGAACCCGCAAAGCTGGCTTCTCGGACAGTGAGGATTTTTGTGTGCAGACCAATTTCTCAGCCACGCAGCTTGCCGATCCGCATGTCGCGGAATCGGAGAAGATCCTGCGCAAATGCGTGCATTGCGGCTTCTGCACCGCCACTTGTCCGACCTATGTGACGCTGGGCAATGAGCTCGATTCACCGCGCGGCCGCATCTATCTCATCAAGGACATGATGGAGAACGGCCGGCCGGCCGACAAGGAGATCGTCACCCATATCGACCGGTGTCTCTCCTGCCTGGCCTGCATGACGACATGCCCCTCGGGCGTGAACTACATGCATCTGGTCGACCATGCCCGCGCCCATATCGAGACGACCTACAGGCGCCCGCTGCCCGATCGGCTGACGCGCGCGATGCTGGCCTTCGTGCTGCCTTACCCGGGCCGCTTCCGCGCCGCATTGAAGCTGGCCGGGCTCGGCAGGCCGTTCATCGGCCTGTTCGAGAAGCTGCCGGTGCTGAGGCCGGTCGCCGCCATGCTGAAGCTCGCACCCTCGTCGATCCCGCCGGCATCGCCGATGGCTTCACCCGGTACACATGCCGGCCAGGGCGCGAAGCGCGGCCGCGTCGCCATCCTCACTGGCTGCGCTCAGTCGGTGCTCGATCCGGCCATCAACGAGACGACCATCTCCTTGCTGACAAGGCTCGGCGTCGAGGTCGTGGTACCTGAAGGCGAAGGCTGCTGCGGCGCGCTCGTCCATCACATGGGCCGCGAGGATCAGGCCCTTGCCTCGGCCAGGCGGAATGTCGACGCCTGGGCACGCGCGATCGAGCAGGGCGGGCTCGACGCCATCATCATCACCGCGTCCGGCTGCGGCACCACGATCAAGAATTACGGCTTCATGCTGCGCCTCGATCCCGCCTATGCCGAAAAGGCGGCGCGCGTTTCGGCGCTGGCCAAGGACATCACCGAATATCTTGCCGCTCTCGATCTGCCCGAGCCGGTGCGCAAGCCGGGCACGATCGTTGCCTATCACTCCGCCTGCTCGATGCAGCACGGCCAGAAGATCACGCGCCAGCCGAAGGAGCTACTCGCCAAGGCAGGCTTCGTCGTGCGCGAGCCGCAGCAGAGATGGCCTTCGCGCGGCTCGGCCGGCACCTACAACATCCTCCAGTCCGAGATTTCGGCCAGGCTTCGCGACCGCAAGGTCCGGAATATCGAGGCGACCGGCGCTTCAGTTGTCGCCACTGGTAATATCGGCTGCATCACCCAGATAGCCTCAGCGGCCAGGCTGCCGGTGGTGCATACGATAAAACTGCTCGACTGGGCCTATGGCGGCCCGAAGCCGGAAGGGGTTTCAGAGAGAAAGCAGGTCGCGGCAGAGTGACGCTTGGGCGTAGTGACCAAGGCAGTGGCTCCAGGTTTCGAGTTCGCCAAACAACTCTTCCGAGTGCTGGCGCTGCCCCTCACCTGCCTGCCGGCATCCTCTCCCCGTATAGAGACGGGGAGAGGGCGCTGTCATCGCCAGTTTCGCCAATCGCCAACGTTGCAGGAAGGGTGCCGACTTTGCGGCCAGCCCCTTCTCCCCGTCACTATACGGGGAGAAGTGCCCGGCAGGGCGATGAGGGGCGGCGCCGGCTTCGACAATTGGCGTCTCAGCAAAAAGCTGGAAACGGCCCTTGGTTGAGCAATAGCCTGGCGTGCCCCGCCTACTCCGCTGCGAGCTGGTCGGCCACACCGTAGGTCGCGCGGTAGAGCGCGCGCTGGCGGTTGAGCGCCACCATGGTGTTGCGCAGCAGGATCGCGACCGTCAGTGGGCCGACGCCGCCAGGTACCGGCGTGATCCAGGAGGCCACCTCCTTGACGCTCTCGGTGTCGACGTCGCCGACGATGCGGCTTTCGCCGTCGGGCCCGATATCCGAATTGATACCGATATCGATAACACAGGCGCCCGGCTTCACCATGTCGGCCTTGATCAGCCGCGGCTTGCCGACGGCGACGAACAACGCGTCGGCGCGCCGGGCGTGCGCCGCCACCGAGCGCGTCATGTGATGGCACACCGTCACCGTCGCGCCCTCGCTCATCAACAGGAAGGCGATCGGCTTGCCGACGATCTCGGAATGGCCGACGACGACCACCTCGAGCCCTTTGAGGTCGAGGCCGGTCTCTTTGAGCAGCTCGACCGATGCTGCCGCCGTGCACGGCGCCAGATCGAGCTGGTTGTAGACGATGTTGCCGATCGAGGCCGGATGCATGCCCTCGACGTCCTTAAGCGGATGCACCGCCGCCTGCAGCGTCTTGATCGGGATATGCGCCGGCACCGGCCGCTGGATGATGATGCCGGTGACGCGCGGGTCGGCGTTGAGGCCGTGGATCGCCGCTTCCAACTCGCCCGCCGTGATGTCGGCGGCAAAGCGCCTCTCCTCGAAGCCGATGCCGGCAAGCTCGGCCTTGGCGCGCTGGTTGCGCACATAGACTTCGACCGCCGCTATGTCACCGACGGAGATCGAGACGAGCTTCGGCGGAAAGCCTTCGGCGGTGGCAATCGCCGCGTCCTCGCGCACGGAAGCGATGATGCGCTGGGCGACCGGACCACCCCGGAGATAGCGGCTGTCGTCGGACCGGGACATGACTGTGACCTTTGGAGCTGGAACCGTTGGCGTGGGAAATTGTGCGCTGCAATAGCAGAGGACGGCCGGGAAATCAGCCCCCGAAAACGAAACGGCCTGCTTTCGGCGCGACCTGCCGCCAGCCGTGAAAGCGAAAAGGGCAGCGCGGTTTCCCGCGCTGCCCTTTCGTGACTGGCCGTATCCCCACACGGCCCGTCCCCCGTATTCGTTGCCAGTCTAAGCACGTCTCCTAAAAGCGCGCTATGGCTTCAGAGCAACAGCAAGCGCCAAAAACGCCTCAGCGCCGCCTTACTGGCTGATGCGCGGTGACTATATCACCTCGACCGTCGTTCCGACATTCACGCGCTCGTAAAGGTCGACGACGTCCTCGTTGCGCATGCGGATGCAACCGGAAGACACCGCGCCGCCGATCGTCCACGGCTGGTTGGTGCCGTGGATGCGGTATTCGGTGGTGCCGAGATAGAGCGCGCGCGCGCCGAGCGGGTTCTCGATGCCGCCGGCGAGATAGGTCGGCAGGTAGCGGCCCTTGGCCGCCTCGCGCTTGATCATCACGGCTGGCGGGCGCCAGTCCGGCCACACCTTCTTGTCGGTGATCTTGTGCGTGCCCGACCATTCGAAGCCAGGCTTGCCGGTGCCGACGCCGTAGCGTCGTGCCTTGCCGTCCTTCTCGACCAGATAGAGGAAGTTCTGGTGGGTATCGATGACGATGGTGCCGGGTTTCTGCGGGCCGTCATAGGCGACTTCCTGCGGCAGATAGATCGGATTGATCTGCGGCCGCATCGCCATGCGCTTGGCGGGCTGCTGCACGGCCGCGGTGCGCTGCTGATCGGGCTGCGCCTGGAAAAGCCGCCGCGGCTGCTGCTGCGTCGCCTGCCGGGTCGGGCGCACGATGCCGGGCGCGTGGCCGAGCTGCAGCACCCAGGGCGCCGAAAGATCGGGGCTCACCATCACCGGCGGCCTGTCGGCATAACGGTCATCGGCAAGTGAGGTCGTCGCGCCGGCGGCAAGAACCGCGGCTGCGCCGAGCAGTAAAGTGAACGCTGTCTTCATCGGAACGCCCCTCGATCGTCGAACTCGTCCGAGGGAGTGCCCTCGGGTGTCGCGATCCTTGGCGTGGAGCGGCAACCGAAACATGAATCGGAATGCGTAAAATGCCGCTTTGTCAGTAAACCTTTTGGTGTGGTTACCGGCCGGTTCAGGAATCTGGTAAAGCCACGGTAAAACGGGCGCCGAGGCGCATTGACGAACGGATTTGTGGCAATGGGATACGAAAATGCCGGCCTGCTCGACGGCCCCGACGGTATCGCGCGCTGCTTCTGGCATGGCAATCTGCCGGACTATCTCCACTACCACGACCACGAATGGGGCCGACCCGTGGCGGACGACCGCCGGTTGTTCGAAAAAATCTGCCTCGAAGGTTTCCAGTCCGGCCTGTCGTGGCTGACCATCCTGCGCAAGCGCGAGAATTTCCGCGAGGCCTTCGCCAATTTCGACTTCGATCAGGTGGCTCGCTTCACCGATCATGATGTCGAGCGCCTGCTCGGCAATGCCGGCATCATCCGTCATCGCGGCAAGATCGTCTCGACCATCAACAACGCCAAGCGAGCCCGCGAGCTCGCCGATGAATTCGGTTCTTTAGCCGCCTGGTTCTGGAAGTTCGAGCCGGGTCCCGACGAGCGGCCCGAAATCGTCGACCTCGCGCACCTGCGCGCCAATCCGACGACGGCGGTCTCGGTCAGGATTTCCAAGGAATTGAAGAAGCGCGGCTGGAGCTTCGTCGGCCCGACCACCGTCTATGCCTTCATGCAGGCGATGGGCCTGGTCAACGATCATCTCGAAGGCTGTGTGTGCCGTGCCGAGGTAGAGGCGGAGAGGAAGAGGTTCAAGCGGCCGAAGTGAGCACTCTTTCCCTTCGCCCCTTGTGGGAGAAGGTGTCGCCGAAGGCGACGGATGAGGGGTGCTCCAGGGAACGCCAGCGCCTCACTCCGCTGGAACACCCCTTATCCGTCTCGGCGCTGCGCGCCGATCCACCTTCTCCCACAAGCGGAGAAGGTCAGGGTGCACTCAAACGCCGCCGGCGCCCGTCAAAAACAACCCGGCAAGGATGGCCGCCACGGCCGCGACGGCCGGGTAGATCACCAGCAGGCCCGTCACCAGCGCGTCGCGCAAGGTCGGCTTTTGCGCTTCCGCCGCAACCTCGAACGGCCCGGCCGGCTGCTGCGCCGGCTTGAGCGCGAGCCTATCGGCAGGCCGCAGCCTGGCAATTGGCTTGCCGCTCTCGATGATGTCGATCTGTTCCGCCATCGCCCCGAACCCCTTGTTTCCGGGGCGCTTTATGGTCTTGGATTGTGTCTGCAGCGTGCCGCGCTGATGGCGGAATTGTTTCGAAGGCGCGTCTTTGCCTTCTCCCCTTGTGGGAGAAGGTGGATCGATCGCAGCGCCGAGACGGATTAGGGGTGTTGGCCGCAGTGCCGTCAGTGCGAAGCTGGAACACCCCTCATCCGTCGCCTTCGGCGACACCTTCTCCCACAAGGGGGGAAGGGAAGGGGCGCTAACCCTTGCCGCCCAAGGCTGTATCGTCTAGGACACGCCCGCTCGAAATAAGTCAGCGTTTATCAAGCGAAAAGACCCAACCCATGGCCGACAAATCGGAAAAGACGAAAGCGCGGCTGCCGCGCGGTTTTGCCGACCGCAGCGCCGAAGACATCCGCGCCGTCGAGAAGATGATGGCGACCATTCGCTCGGTCTATGAGCTTTACGGCTTCGAGCCGGTCGACCAGCCGATGATCGAATACACCGACGCGCTTGGAAAATTCCTGCCCGACCAGGACCGGCCGAACGAAGGCGTCTTCTCCTTCCAGGACGACGACGACCAGTGGCTGTCGCTGCGCTATGATCTCACCGCGCCGACCGCGCGCTTCGTCGCCGAGAATTACGACCGCCTGCCGAAACCTTACCGCAGCTATCGCTCCGGCTGGGTGTTCCGCAACGAAAAGCCGGGTCCCGGCCGCTTCCGCCAGTTCATGCAGTTCGACGCCGACACGATCGGCACGCCGGGCGTGGCGGCCGATGCCGAAATGGCGATGATGATGGCCGACGTTATGGAAGCGCTCGGCATCAAGCGCGGCGACTACGTCATCCGCGTCAACAACCGCAAGGTGCTGGACGGTGTGCTGGAAGCGATCGGCCTCGGCGGCGACCAGAATGCCGGGCGCCGGCTGACGGTGCTGCGCGCCATCGACAAGCTGGACAAGCTGGGTGTTGAGGGTGTGCAGCTACTTCTGGGCACGGGTCGGAAGGACGAGAGCGGAGATTTTACCAAGGGCGCCGGACTAGATAAGCCGCATATCGAGTTGGTGATGAACTGCGTCGCGGCAGTCGGCGAAATGCGCGCCAGCAACCATGCCACCGTACAAGATCTGAAAGGCTCTCTCGGGAACATATCGGCTTGTGAAGCAGGCTTGAACGAACTCGAAGAAATTGCGTTGCTTTGCGACGCGGCTGGATATGGACCGGCGCGAATCAAGATTGACCCCTCCGTCGTGCGCGGCCTGGAATATTACACCGGTCCGGTCTTCGAGGCCGAGCTTCTGGCCGAGATCCCCAATGAGGACGGCCAGATCGTGCGTTTCGGTTCGGTCGGCGGCGGCGGCCGCTATGACGGGCTCGTCTCGCGCTTCCGCGGTGAGCCGGTGCCGGCGACCGGCTTCTCCATCGGCGTCTCCCGGCTGATGACGGCGCTGAAGAACCTCGGCAAGCTCGACATTTCCGACGTCGTCGCCCCGGTCGTCGTACTGGTCATGGACAAGGACACGGAAAGCCTCGGCCGCTACCAGAAGATGGTTGCCGACCTGCGCGCCGCCGGCATCCGTTCCGAAATGTATCTCGGCGGCGCCGGCATGAAGGCGCAGTTGAAATATGCCGACCGCCGCGGCAGCCCGATCGCCGTCATCCAGGGCGGCGACGAGCGCGCCAAAGGCGAGGTGCAGATCAAGGACCTGATCGAAGGCGCGCGCCTGTCGGCCGAGATCACCGACAACGCCGAATGGCGCGCCGCAAGGCCGGCACAGGTGACTGTGGCGGAAGGTGAACTGGTGGCCGAGGTGAAGAAGATCCTGGCGGCGCAGGCGGCCGATCGCGCGAAAGGTGGCGCTTGAGCACCCCCCTCTGTCCTGCCGGACATCTCCCCCGCAAGGGGGGAGATTGGATGTCGCCTTGGCTTTCGCCAATCGCCGACGTTGCAGGACGATTGCCGTCGGCAAAACTGCCGATCTCCCCCCTTGCGGGGGAGATGGCCGGCAGGCCAGAGGGGGGTGCCTCGCGCCCAGCCTTCCCATGACCTCCCGCTACCCCGCCATCGCCGCCGACATCGTAAAACTCTTCGCCGCGCGCGACACGCACGCCGTCGAAGTCGCCGTGCTGCAGCCGGCCGATCCGTTCCTCGACATGGCCGGCGAGGATCTGCGCCGCCGCATCTTCCTGACCGAGAGCGAGACCGGCAAGACGCTTTGTCTCAGACCGGAATTCACCATTCCCGTCTGCCTCGACCACATCGCCAGCCAGGCCGGCACGCCGCGCCGCTACTCCTATCTCGGCGAAGTATTCCGCCAGCGCCGCGAGGGCGGCAACGAGTTCTTCCAGGCCGGCATCGAGGATCTCGGCGACCGCGACACGGCCGCTGCCGATGCCCGCTCGCTGGCCGACGCGCATGCGCTGCTGTCGCTGGTGCTGCCCGGACAGACGCTTGCCGTGACGCTTGGCGACCAGACCCTGTTCGAGGCGGTGCTGGCGGCGCTCGGCTTGCCGCGCGGCTGGCGCATGCGGCTCGCCCGTGCCTTCGGCTCGGCGCCGATGCTGGAGGCAGCCCTTGCCGATCTCGCCAATCCGCCGCGCAACAGCCAGCTCTCCGGTCCGGTCGCCATGCTGGTGCTCGACGGCGATGCGGAAGGTCTTGCCGCGCATATCGCCGCCGGCATGGAGGAGGCCGGCCTGTCGGCTTCGTCCGGCCGTGCGCCGGCCGACATCGCGCGCCGGCTGATCGAGAAGGCGCAACTGCGCAGCGTGCGGCTGTCGAAGGAGGCGTTCTCGGCGCTGAAGGGCTTTCTCGAGATCGACGTCGCGCTGGGTGGCGCGACCGAGGCACTCGAAATATTCGCCGCCGATGCCGGCCTGTCGCTGGGCGCGGCGCTCGAGAATTTCGCCGCCCGCGCCAGCGCGATCGAAGCGCACGGCCTGCCGGTCGAAAAGATCCGCTACGACGCCGCCTTCGGCCGCCCGCTCGATTACTACACCGGTCTGGTCTTCGAAATCGCGGCCGCCGACGGCGACCGGCCGCTGGTCGGCGGCGGCCGCTACGACCGGCTGCTGACGCTGCTTGGCGCCAAAAAGCCGATCCCCGGCGTCGGCTTCTCGGTCTGGCTCGACCGCATCGAGGCCTTGCGGGAGAGCGCGAAATGATCACGCTGGCGATCCCGTCCAAAGGCCGTCTCAAGGAGCAATCGCTGGAAGTGCTGGCCAAGGCCGGGCTGGCGGTGACCCTGCCGCAGGACGACCGCAAATACCGCGCCCGCATCGATGGCCTCGACACTGTCGAAGTGGCGTTCCTGTCCGCGTCGGAAATTGCCGGCGAGATCGGCAAGGGCGCGGTCGATCTCGGCATCACCGGCGAGGACCTGTTGCGCGAGAACCTTGCCGACTGGGAAGCGCGCGCCGAGATCGTCGCCCGCCTCGGCTTCGGCCACGCCGATGTCGTGGTGGCCGTGCCGGACATCTGGCTCGATGTCGACACCATGACCGATCTCGACGATGTCGCCGCCGATTTCCGCCAGCGCCATGGCCGACGCTTGCGCATCGCCACCAAATATTGGCGGCTGACGCAGCAGTTCTTTTCGCTGAAGCACGGCATCCAGGTCTACCGCATCGTCGAAAGCCTCGGCGCCACCGAAGGCGCGCCGGCGGCGGGGCTGGCCGACGTCATCGTCGACATCACCACCACCGGCTCGACCTTGCGCGCCAACCACCTCAAGGTGCTGGGCGATGGCGTGATCCTGAAGTCGCAGGCCTGTCTGGTGGCTTCGAAGAAGGAGCGTGATGCGGTCGATCAGGCGCAATTGCGCGATATAGCCGCGAGAATCCCTCCCCCTTGAGGGGAGGGTGGACAGCCGCCGAAGGCGG
>NZ_RZSC01001689.1:0-415 GCF_003998155.1 Mesorhizobium sp. M1E.F.Ca.ET.063.01.1.1 | reverse complement strand
GTAGTATTCGAAACTATTGGAATCGCAACGTCGCAGGCCGCGCCTTGTCGCGCCGTCGACTCACCGATTGCAATCACGCTATGACGTTTCGACAGATAGCTCGGGGGAACCTTTGAAGTTCGATTATCGGGCAGACGTCGACGGTTTGCGCGCTGTCGCGGTCATCACCGTCATCCTTTTTCATTTCGGCGTTCCCGGTTTTCCGGGGGGATTCATCGGCGTTGACATCTTCTTCGTAATCTCGGGCTACTTGATCACACGCCTTTTGGTTGCGGAGAGCGCCGAACTGTCGTTCGCCGAATTCTACGGTCGGCGCGCGCGTCGTATCCTGCCAGCAATGCTGGTGATGATCGGGCTGTCGCTCACGGCGGGTTGGTTTCTTCTGCTCCCGGGTGACTATGCCGGTCTTGGGCGC
>NZ_RZSC01001688.1:0-415 GCF_003998155.1 Mesorhizobium sp. M1E.F.Ca.ET.063.01.1.1 | reverse complement strand
CTTCAAGGTCGGCTTGCCGCTGACGCTGGTCACGCTTGCCGCCTGCACGGCCTGGTTGGCTTTCACCACCTGATTTCCAAGTTTTCAGCCCGCGACAAAAATTTGTCGCGAGCTTTTATCGAATCGATTGCGCAAACGTTTCGATGGCTCTATGGTTTCCATAAATCCGCCGAAGAGCGGTCGGGAAACGCAATCAAGGGAGGAGCGCTTGCGGGCACTCCACACGAGCCGTCATGCCGACAATGGCTGAGGTCGCGCGCCGCGCCGGCGTCTCGGTGTCGACCGTCTCGCACGTTGTCAACGGCACCCGCTTTGTTTCGCCCGAGAAGGCGAGACTGATCAACGAGGCCATCGCCGCCATGGGCTATCAGCCCAACGAACTGGCGCGCTCGCTGAAGGTCGCCTCGACCCGCAG
>NZ_RZSC01001687.1:0-415 GCF_003998155.1 Mesorhizobium sp. M1E.F.Ca.ET.063.01.1.1 | reverse complement strand
GAGCAGCACCGAGCCGTCATGGCCGGACTTCTTGTAGTGGAACTTGGCCTTGTCCGGATCGTACTTGCGCTGCTCGATCTCGGTGAACAGCGGGTAGGCCGCGTTGATCGGGAAGTCGTTGCCAAGCGAGCCGTAGCCGCGCAGCACCTTGTTCAGCATCTCCTCGCGGTCGATGGCCAGCTTCAGCGCCATCCTGAGATCGTTGTTGTCGAACGGCGCCGTGTTGCAATGCATGATGAACACGTAGTGGCCGGGGCCCGCATGGTTGCGGATGGTGACGCCCGGCACGCGCTTGATCAGGTCGACGATCTTCGGCTCGACGCGGTTGATCATGTTGACCTGGCCGCCCTGCAGGGCCGCGGTGCGCGCCGTCGCGTCGTTGATGACAACCACTTCGATCTGGTCGGCATGGCCC
>NZ_RZSC01001686.1:0-415 GCF_003998155.1 Mesorhizobium sp. M1E.F.Ca.ET.063.01.1.1 | reverse complement strand
GCACGATGGTCAGCGCCGGCACCTCGCCCTGGAACGGGTCGGCAGGCTTCGGCGGCTCGGCCGCCGGTTGCCCGGCGGCAGGTTCGGGTTCGGCTGGTGCGGCGCCATTGGGTACAAGCGCCATGCCGAGCGCTTCTGGATCCATGATGGCGTCGGCGCTGCGCGCAACGCCGAAGCCGCGAAAACCCTCGAAGGCGCGGCTGCGGCCATAGACCGGCAGCGCCGCGAGATCGACCGGTATCTTCAAGTCCGTGCCCGCCACCGGCCAAAGCACCGAACGCCCCGACCAGGTATCGCGCCGCTCGAGCAGCGTGGCGATCTCGCCCGACGTGTCGAGACCGCAAGTCGTGGCGACGTCCCTGAAGCGGCGGCCGATCACATCGGCGGCCGGCTTGCCGACGATGTCGGCGAATTC
>NZ_RZSC01001685.1:0-416 GCF_003998155.1 Mesorhizobium sp. M1E.F.Ca.ET.063.01.1.1 | reverse complement strand
GAATCGGCCAGTGCCAGAGGTACAGGCTGTATGAAATTTTTCCTGTAAAGCGGAGCGGCCCGCTTGAAAGAACCGCCGTAGCGATGGAAGGAGAACAAGGCCAGACGAGCAAGACAGCACCAGCCACCGGGGCGAGTGCACTCAGTCCCGGAAATGGCTGGCTCGAGGATAGCCAGATGGAGCTAGCGGCTATCAGGCAAAGGCCAACCAAGCCGAACGCCTCGGAAGTGCCACGGCGGCCGATCGGCGGAACAAAAACCAGCAGTCCGCCTAGTGCCAGTTCCCAACCCCGGCTGAAGGGAGCATAGAACGCTTGCTTGGGATCGACTGCCACCAGGTGCAGGGCAGTCGAAAAGCTGATCAACGCGACAAGGCAGATCGCCGCCACGGTCGGCGACCGCTGGCGCCGCCACAAG
>NZ_RZSC01001684.1:0-417 GCF_003998155.1 Mesorhizobium sp. M1E.F.Ca.ET.063.01.1.1 | reverse complement strand
GGTAAAGCTCGGCCGCGTCGGCGAGCTGTCCGGAGAGCACGCGCGATACCGACAGCTTGCCGCCATGCGCGGTGTGGATGGTCTTCATCACCTGGACGACGGTCTGGTTGCCGTCGGGCGCGCCAAGGCGCTTGCGGGTCGCCTCGATGTCGGGCGCGTCATGGCGTATCGCCTTCAGGAGGCGCAGCACGCCATTGCCCTTCTCGGCGGTGCCGATCAGCACCGGCGTCACCGCGCCGGCGCGAAGATCGGCGGCAAGGTCGTCGAAGATCGCATCCTTCGGCGGTTCGATCTCCTCGAGCAGCTGCTCCATCAACTGGTCGTCGTGGTCGGCGAGCGTCTCCAGCATGGAGAAGCGGGCCTCCAGCTCGCGAGCCTTGTCGTCACCCGGTATGTCGGCGACCTGGCTCTCGGCAT
>NZ_RZSC01001683.1:0-417 GCF_003998155.1 Mesorhizobium sp. M1E.F.Ca.ET.063.01.1.1 | reverse complement strand
GAGCTTGTCGTCGACAACTTTGCCGAGGATCAGGTATCCACCGTCCCGAAGCACGGCGATTCCAGGCAGCGGAGTAACCGCAAGCCGATTCCAGTTTGTCCTCTGTGCCTGAGCCTTGAGTCCAAAATCTTTTGCACAGCGCAGGATTTCGGTAACGCCCACTGGCGCCGCGCCCATCCGATGCCGGATCTGGTCTGGGTCGGCCGCGATGCCATGGCAACGCATCAATATCGCCAAGGCAATAAGCCCTGAATCATCGCCGCCTTCGGGTGCGGTGCTCGCCGCCTCGACGGCCGTATCGCGTCGATCGGCGAACCGCGCAGGCAACACGGTATCGCGGGCGCGGCGTACCAGATCACGCCCGCGGGTAGCCATGCCGGCAAGGGCATGAAGCGCCCGTTGCGCAAGGTTCTGTGA
>NZ_RZSC01001682.1:0-417 GCF_003998155.1 Mesorhizobium sp. M1E.F.Ca.ET.063.01.1.1 | reverse complement strand
TCCGTCTCGCCTTCGGCGCTCTCTTCCTCGTCCGATTGCGGTTCTGAAATCCGCTCCACCGAGACGACCTTCTCGCCCTCGGCCGTGTTGAAGATGGTGACGCCCTTGGTGGCGCGGCTGGCAAAACGGATGCCGAAGACCGGAACGCGTATGACCGTGCCGCCATCCGAAACCAGCATGATCTGGTCATCATTGCCGACCGGGAAGGTCGCCACGAGCTGGCCGATCTCGGCCACCTTCGACACGTCGGTGGCGCGGATGCCCTTGCCGCCGCGCCCGGTCAGGCGGAAGTCGTAGGACGACGACCGCTTGCCATAGCCATATTCCGTCACCGTCAGCACGAAGCGCTCGTGCTCCTTGAGGAATTCGTAGCGTTCGTCGGAAAGCTCCGCCTCCTCGCCGATCTCCTCGTTGGTC
>NZ_RZSC01001681.1:0-417 GCF_003998155.1 Mesorhizobium sp. M1E.F.Ca.ET.063.01.1.1 | reverse complement strand
GTGACTGAGAAGGGTGCCGCGAACGCCGTGGTTGGCCGACCGGTCCACCGTTCGATGAACATACGCGAGCGCAAGAGCTCGGCGGCCAGGTCAGCGGTCGACAGGCCATCGATTGCACGATGCGTCGCCATATGGCTGCCGAAGAACGCACCTTCGCCGGCGAGGCGTCGCACCGTCCCGGCATCCATAAGCTGCGCCGGCGGACCGTTGTGGGCGTCCCACTCTGCACTCTTGCCAACCAGGTCCGTCACCAGGAACACTTCCGCGGTCAGGTCGCTCGCACGCAAGATCGGCCAGGCATGGTCGGCAAAGTTCTGAAAACCGTCATCGAAGGTGATGAGCACCGGGCGGCCAACGAAAGGCTGACGGTTGGCGATGGACCATTCCAGCTGCTCGGACGCAATCGCGTGAAAACCG
>NZ_RZSC01001680.1:0-418 GCF_003998155.1 Mesorhizobium sp. M1E.F.Ca.ET.063.01.1.1 | reverse complement strand
AGAAGATCCTGACGCTCAGGGTCGGCGACACCATGCTGCGCGCCACGGTGCCGGCGAGAACCGATGTCGAGATCGAGCAGCCGGTCCGCTTCGCCTGGAACCCGGACAAGGTGGTGCTGTTCGACAAGGGCAGCGGGGTCAGCCTGCGGCACGCCAGCTAGCCTGACGATTTTCAAGCAACCGGGGCTGGCAGGCGCATCGTCTGGCTACTTCGGCAGATAGGTCTCGTAGGGCGTGTCGTTGATCAGCAGGATCACGCACTCCGTGTCCGACAGGCAGGCATCGTCATGCATCTCATTGGCCTTCTGGGTCCAGTAGGACCCTGGCGGCAACTCGACCCTGTTCGCCTCGCCGCCATCCATCTGCCAGTGCGCCCACAGCCCCTCAATGACCACGGCGCGATAGTCCGCGGTATGCG
>NZ_RZSC01000167.1:0-9814 GCF_003998155.1 Mesorhizobium sp. M1E.F.Ca.ET.063.01.1.1 | reverse complement strand
GCCATCAGAACCATCGACGCCCTGTGGCAGGCCATCGGCGATATCTGCAATCTCTTCTCTCCAACAGAATGCAGAAACTACTTCACTGCCGCAGGCTATGGACTCACATGAAAGTCCGCCGCTCTAGTGGTACGGTCCTCGCCGTGACCACGGATGTACTGGCGCGATGCCGAGGCGAGGAAAGGTCGGCTCAGCGCCGGCCTTTTGCTTTTTGCTTTTCCGCGACGCCCATGCCAGCATCACGACGGCATAATTTTGCCGGCTCCAGCCCGGTTGAAATCCTATTGTCATCCTCCTGGTTGATCGTACCATGCCACCAGGCGAGCGGGCGATGATGACGAGGACCCGCCATGAGAAGCACGGCAAGATTTTCGGCGATCGTTGGGGCTCTGCTGGCAGCGCCTTTTCCGGCGAGCGCCGCATCGCTCAATACCATGAACGAGGTCGGCGCCGCTCTGCAGGCGTGCTGGACACCGCCCGCCAATTCCGGGAACGCCTCGGTCACCTTGAGCTTCAGCTTCAAGCGCGACGGCACGCTGATCGGCCCGCCGAAGCCAACAGCGATCAAGGTCGGCGGCGATGACAAGGCGCGGCAGGCCTATGTCGACGCGGCGACCGCCGCCCTGCGAAACTGCCTGCCGCTCAGCTTTTCGCCTGCACTGGCGCAAGGAATTGCCGGCAACGTCTTCACGCTTCAGTTCAATTCGCCAAAGCAATAGCGAGCACCTGCATCGTCGCTACGCGGACCGCCGTCAGCGTGCGGCTTGCCTTGCGGTGACGTGCTTTTCCAGTTCCGGCATCTCGAAGACATAGTCGTTCCAGGCCGATTCCGGAATCTGTCCGGCCAGGTAGCATTCCAGCAGCAGATTCTGCTCCGGTGTCAGATGCCTCGGCGCCCGCTCGTGATCCAGTCCAAGCGAGTGGATCAGGTTCCGGGTCAGGCCAGAGACGGTGAAGTGAATGGACATCCTCAGTCTCCCTCGCGCTGGACAGATAACGTGAAATGCCGGTCAGAGTTTCATCAGCAGTCCGTGATCGCAGGCGCGGTGCGACCGACACCGGGCATCGGCTGGAGCGGTTCAGCTTTTCACAGAATTGCTGACCCGCTCTAAAGCGCGTCGCGATCTTTCAGATTCGCTTCTGCGCTTTAGGTCTTTTTTTGCGCATGTCTTTTCCCGAAACCGGTCCCACTTTCGGGAGGCATGCTTTAAATATTTGTTTTTAAGCAATTCCGAACGGAAACCGCTGCGCACTCCTGGAATTGCTCCAGCTGCGGAAAAGTCTTTCGGCTACTGTCTCAATCTTGAAATGAAAATGTAATATTCATTTTACAGCACTGAGCATAACACCTATACAGTAAGGTCAACTGAGGTGTTTTACCATACTAATATCGCAATAAACTCATTTAGTCAAAGCTTGTATTAGGTTAGAGCTTGAGATGGGTTTGAGGTGGCAATCAATGGCACGTCTGCGATTCCTCACGACCTCCCTCCTGGCTGTTACTGCGTTGGTGGCATTTGCAGCGGTTTCTCACGCTGATCCTTGCGGCGTACTCAGAAGCCAGATGCTTACCGGACGCGGCACGGCCAATCCCGAGCTTGCCCAGCTGCGGCGTCAGCTTGCCGCGATCCAGGGCATCGAAAGGCAGCGCCGCTGCACCGCCAGCAGCGCGATGGGCGGCTTCTTCAACGCCTGCGCCGACCTTGCCAGGAGCAGGGCCGAGGTGCAGCGACGGATCGCCGGCATCGGCAATTCGGGCCGCGACGATCCGCAGGCGAGATATGCCGCGCTCGGCTGCCAGTCGGCGCCCAAACGGCAGCCCGCGGCCAAGCCGCAATCTTCCGACACGACGTTCGGCAGCAATGCGATGCTGTTTTGCGTGCGCCTTTCGGACGGCTACTTCTTCCCGGCGCCGAACTCGCAATTCACGCAAGGCGCCGATCTCAAGGACACGGTCGATCAGTGTCGCTATATCTGCGACGATCCCAGCGTCGATCTCTATACGCTGGGCGATCCGAACCTCGAGACCGACCAGATGGTCGCGGTCGACACGCGCAAGCCATATAAGGAGCTTCCAACGGCTTTCCGGTATCGCGACGACGCCAGCTTCAAGGCTTGCGACCTCAAGCGCTACCATCAGCGCGTGGCCGAGCTCAGGGCGCGCACCGTGACGCCGGGCAACATGCAGAACGCCATCATCCCGTTGCCGACGGCAAAGCCCGATCTCGGGACGGTTTCGGATATTCCGTCACCCGCGGCAGCGGATGCAAAGGTCCGTGCGACCGCAGCCGAAACCGGGGCGGCGGAAGACCAGGCGCCGACCATGCCGGCCGGATCGCGGCCGGTGCGGATGATCGGCCCTGCCTTTTTCCCGGCGGATTGATCCCGGCCGGCGGCTTCGACCGCCAGTGCTGGGGAACTAGTCGCATACGACGCGAAAGCGTTTGCCGGGCTCGCTGACATTGTGGCAGGCCAGCGCCTTCTCCGGGCCGGAAGATGCATCCGGCAACTGCGTATCCACTGGCCGCATTGCCGGCGGTGGCTTCCGATATCTGCGCGGCGCCGATCTTGCCGGCTCGGGAGGCGCCGGAAAGACGCCGGCTGCCACCGGCGGCGGGCTCACTTGCGCCTGCTGCGGAGGCTTGTCCCAGACACGCCTGACGTCGAGCTGTCGCGGAATGATCACCGTACCGTCGTCGCTGCGCGCGCAGCCGGTGGCCGCAAGCAGCACCGGGCAGAGAACGAGAGATAGAATTCGACCGAACATCAGCAGCACCCCCGGCTAATTTATAACCCGGCAGCGGCTGGATCGCCAACGGACGGATTACCGCAGCGAGCATCGGACCAGCGTCTGACTAGAGCCGCGAAACGGATTCGGGCAACGCGCTTTGGTTCTGCTTTACGCATGTCGTTTCCCCCAAACCGCTGCACGCTTTTGGGCGACATGCGTTAACGGCGTCGGATGCGTTCGGTTGCGAATCGTTAAGGTTAGCGGATCGTTAATGCTTGTCGGGCACATTCCGCCGACGAACTGGCGAGGTTCGGCCTGGGGGTAGGAATGGCTGATACGGACGGGACGGTCGGTGCGCGCGGCCCGCGCGATTTCGAAGGCGCGGTTGGGCGCGGCGAGGCAGCGGTCGCCGGCGCCCAGGATCAGCATGCGGCCGCGACTTCGGAGGCGCTCGTCAATCTTCGCCGGATGGTCGATTCGATGCCGATCGGCGTCGTCGTCCTCGACGCCGACCTCAAGGCGGAGATCATCAACCGCGCCTTCTACGACTTCTGGAAGATCGATCCGCGTCGCGCCACGGTCGGCTGCGGTTTTCGCGAGCTGATGGAAGCAAGCCGCGACGCCGATCCCTATGGCGTCGACGAGGCGGAATGGCAGCGCCACATCGCTCAGCGCGAGGCGGAAATCCGGGCGGGCCTTGCCGGCTCCCGGCAGTTGCCGCGCAACGACGGCCGCACGCTGATCGCCTCGCTGGCGCCGCTTGCCGGGGGCAAGCGGCTGATCTCCTATGTCGACATCACCGACATGAAGCATCGCGAAACCGAGGCCGACGATGCACGCAAGAACCTCGCAACGGTGCTCGAATCGCTGCCGGCGGGCGTCATCATCTATGATCGGGACGATAAATTCGTCTTCGCCAACCGCAAGCTGCAGGATACGTTGCCGGCGCTGAAACCGGTCTGGCAGCCAGGCCGCACCTTTCGCGAGGCGCTCGCTCTCGGCCATTCCGTCGGCTATTTCCGGTCGAGCGGCGACGTCGAGATCGACAACCTCTACAGCGTCGACAAAGAACGCTGGCTCGACGCCATACTCGGGCGTTACCACTTGCCCAATTCACACTATGAGCGGCTCAATCCCGACGGGCGCTGGTACCAGGTCTACGACATGCGCACCGACGACGGCACGTTCATCGGCGTGCGTGTCGACATCTCCGACATCAAGGCGCGCGAGAAGGCGCTGCGCGATTCGATGCGCCAGATCGACCTTTACCGGCATGTCATGGACGAATTGCCGGTGGCCGCCTTCATCAAGGCCGAGGATCTGAGCATCGAGTTCGTCAACAAGGCCTGGTGCGCGCTGACCGGCCTTCCAAAGGAAGACGTCATAGGCAAGACGGACCGCCAGCTTTTCGCTGCCGGGGACGCCCAAAGCTACAGCCAGGACGACACCGAGGTCATTGCGACCGGCAAGGGGCGCGAAGTCGAGGAACCCGTCACCCATCGCGACGGCACGGTGCGGCAATTGATGACGCGCAAGAGCCGGCTGGTGGCCCTCGACGGATCGGTGCACCTGGTCGGTTCCAGCACCGACATCACCGATGTCAAGGCGCGAGAGCGGGCGCTCAAGGAAAGCATGAGCGAGAACGAGGTTTTCCGCAGCCTCATCGACAACGTGCCGGTGTCGATCTACGCCAAGCGCTCGGATCTGAGGCAATTCTACGTCAACAAGGGCTGGTGCGACCTCACCGGCTTCAGCAAGGAAGAGGCGATCGGCAAGACCGACGTCGAGATCTTCGGCGCGGACGGCGAAGCCTTCGTGGCGGGCGACCTCGCGGTGCTGCGCACCGGCGAGACGCAGGAGGTCGAGGAGAAGGTGACGCTGTCCGACGGCAGTGTGCGCCATCAGTTCGCGCGCAAGGGCGCAATGATCGCCTCCGACGGCTCGCTCTACCTGATCGGGTCGACCACGGATATAACAGAGCTGAAACAGCGCGAGGTCGAGCTCAGCGAGGCACGCCAGCGCGCCGTGCTGGCCGACCGCGCCAAGTCGGAATTCCTGGCCAATATGAGCCACGAAATCCGCACACCGATGAACGGCGTGCTCGGCATGGCCGAGCTGCTCGCCAAATCCGCTCTCGATTCGAAGCAGAAGACGTTCACCGACATCATCGTCAAATCCGGCAACGCCCTGCTCACCATCATCAACGACATCCTCGACTTCTCCAAGATCGACGCCGGCCAGCTCGTGCTCGACCCGGCGCCCTTTAATCTCGCCGAGGCGATCGAGGATGTGGCGACGCTGGTCTCGACGCGCGCCAAGGAGAAGGACCTCGAGCTCATCGTCCGCGTCCAGCCCGGGCTCGACGGGCAGTTCGTCGGCGATGTCGGCCGCCTCAGGCAGATCGTCACCAACCTGCTCGGCAATGCGGTGAAGTTCACCGACGAAGGCCACGTGCTGGTCGACGTCACCGGCGAGCGGGTTCCGGCCGGCACCAGGCTCACCATCTCGATCACCGACACGGGCATCGGCATTCCCGAGGACAAGCTGAAGCTGGTGTTCGAGAAGTTCAGCCAGGTCGACACCTCCTCGACCAGGCGGCACGAGGGCACCGGGCTCGGCCTTGCCATCACCTCGCGGCTGGTCGAGATGATGGGCGGCGAGATCAGCGTCGACAGCGCCGAGGGCAAAGGCTCGACATTCTGGTTCACCGTCACGCTGCCGCGGGCCGCGCAGGGCGGGCAGCGCATCATGCCGGTCGACGTCACCGGGGCGCGTGTGCTGATCGTCGACGACAATGCCGTCAACCGCTCGATCCTCAGCGAGCAGATGGCGTCGTGGACCTTCGATTCCTGCGCGGCCGAAAGCGGCGCCGAGGGACTGAAGGTGCTGATTGCCGCCGCCGCTTACGGCGTGCCTGTCGATTGCGTCGTGCTCGACTACCAGATGCCGGGCATGACCGGCGCCGAAATGGCGCGCATCGTGCGCAACACCGCCGGCCTCGCGCATACGCCGATCATCATGCTGACCTCGGTCGACCAGTCGCTGGCCAATGCCACCTATCGCGATCTCGGCATCGACGCGCAGCTGATCAAGCCGGCGCGCTCCTCCATCCTCTTGGAGACGCTGGTCGCCACCATCCAGCGTCATCGCCACGGCACGACGGCCGCCCAGCCGCCGCTAATAGCGGGCGCCGGTCCCGCGCATGGCGCGCCGCAGGCATCGCAGGCGCAGGCGCCCGCGGCGGCGCCGCAGGCATCGCAGGCGCAGGCGCCCGCGGCGGCGTCGGATCGTGCCCTGCTGCAGCCGCCGCCCGTCCGCGCGCGACCGCGTCCGGCCGGCGTGGAGCGTGGGCTCGACATCCTCGTCGCTGAGGACAATGAGGTGAACCAACTGGTGTTCACGCAGATCCTCGGCGAGACCCGCTATCATTTCGAGATCGTCGGCAACGGCCGCAAGGCGCTCGATGCTTTCGGCAAGCTCAATCCGCGCATGATCCTGATGGATGTGTCGATGCCGGAGATGAACGGACTGGAGGCGACCGCGGCCATCCGCCGGCTCGAAGCGGAGATAGGGACGCATGTGCCGATCGTCGGCGTCACCGCGCACGCGCTGAAAGGGGACCGCGAGCGCTGCCTGGAAGCCGGCATGGACGATTACCTGCCGAAGCCGATCAGCCCGAAGGCGCTGCTCGAGAAGCTCGAAAGATGGCTCGGCCCGGACGCGGAGGTCCGACGTAGCGCCAGCTAAAGCGCGTCGCGACGAGGCGGATTCAGGCGACGCGCTTTAAGTCTTTGTTTGATGCATGTCGTTCTCCCAAAACCGCTGCGCACTTTTGGGCGACATGCATTAAGCAATTCCAGGAAAAGTGTGTAACGGTTTTCCGTCCGGAATTGCGCAAAATCAAACATTTAGAGCGGATCAGCGATTCTGTGAAAAGCTGAGCCGCTCTAAGCAATTCCAGGAAAAGTGTGTAACGGTTTTCCGTCCGGAATTGCGTAAAAACAGATAGCTCCCTTCCGCAGTAGCCCGCCGTCAGCCGGCAGACGTATGGTGTGATCGCACCATACCAAAGCGAAGCCAAGCAAGGACAATAGGAGCTGTCGATTCCGCCCCTCGGTTACGGGCGGGAGCAGCGACCGCCGGCATAGAAACAGCGTCGACTCTACCCCAACGGACCCTGTTTTCGGCGATGGCTAGGCCATGATCCGCTCTGGCATTCGGGCAACGCGCTCTCGTCCGGATTTTATTTCCCGGCGGCCGAGATCCGGCCGCCGGGACAAATTTTCAATTTGAAAGTCAGACAAGTTACTGATTCCCGCGGCAAACTCCCGGCTGCTCGGCGGAGCCGGCCGCAGACCCCTTCCAGACAACCCCGTCCAGACGTTACCGGGCTGACACGAAACTGTCATGCGACTGTAATAATCGGGAGCTATTGCGCTCACCGGGCGCCGGTAGACCGGGTGCCAAAAGACCATATTCCGAACAGGAGCAGGCCACATGAGACATTTCATCCGCTCGGCGGCCGTTGCGATTGCAATGGCTGCGGCATCCACCCTTTCGATCTCCGCCGCGATGGCCGCCGACATCTCCGGCGCCGGCGCCACCTTCCCCTATCCGATCTATGCCAAGTGGGCCGACGCCTACAAAAAGGAGACCGGCACCGGCCTCAACTACCAGTCGATCGGCTCCGGCGGCGGCATCAAGCAGATCAAGGCCAAGACCGTGACCTTCGGCGCTTCCGATGCGCCGCTGAAGGGCGACGAGCTCGACTCCACCGGGCTGGCACAATTCCCGATGGTGATGGGCGGCATCGTTCCGGTCGTCAACCTCGAAGGTGTCAAGCCGGGCGAGCTCGTGCTCGACGGTCCGACGCTGGCCGACATCTTCATCGGCAAGATCACCAACTGGAATGACGAGGCGATCAAGAAGCTCAACCCCGACGTCAAGCTGCCCGACCAGGCGATTGCGGTCGTCCACCGTTCGGACGGCTCGGGCACCACGTTCAACTTCAGCTACTATCTCGGCGACGTCAGCGCCGATTGGAAGTCGAAGGTCGGCGTCGACAAGGCGCTCGAGTGGCCGGTGGGCATCGGCGCCAAGGGCAATGAGGGCGTCGCCAACAACGTGTCGCAGACCGGCGGCGCCATCGGCTATGTCGAATACGCCTATGCCAAGCAGAACAAGCTCACCTATACCGACTTGATCAACAAGGATGGCAAGAAGGTCGAGCCGACCGCCGCGGCGTTCTCGGCCGCCGCGGCCAATGCCGACTGGAGCTCGCAGCCGGGCTACGGCGTCATCCTGGCCAACCAGGCTGGCGCCGAATCCTGGCCGATGACCTCCGCCACCTGGATCCTCGTCTACAAGAAGCCCGACGATGCAGCGGCCACCGGCGAAGCGCTCAAGTTCTTCGCCTGGTCCTACGCCAAGGGCGACGACATGGCTGCCGAGCTCGACTATGTTCCGATGCCCGACGCGGTCGTGAAGAGCGTCGAGGATATGTGGGGCAAGGATATCGTCGACAGCAACGGCAAGCCGATCTTCTCCGGCATGTAATTCTTACGGAATGAGGAGGGCGCTTGCGGCGCCCTCCTGTCTCTCTTCCGAAATGCGAGGGGCTAAATGACTGCCGTTTCCGAAGCCGTGACGTCGTCCGCCATGCGGACCAGAGAAGCGACGGTGCGCCGCTTCGCCTTCACCGACATGGCCTTCCGGGCGGCCACGCGCGCTTCCGCCATCCTCGTGCTGGTGCTGCTTGGCGGGGTCGCCATCTCGCTGATCGCCGGCTCGTGGGAGGCGCTGTCGAAGTTCGGCGTATCCTTCCTGACGACCGAATCCTGGAATCCGGTCACCGAGAACTTCGGCGCGCTGGCCCCGATCTACGGCACCATAGTCACTTCGGCCATCGCCATCATCATCGCCGTGCCGATCGGCATCGGCATCGCCGTCTTCCTGACCGAGCTCTGCCCGCGGCCGCTCCGGCGCCCGATCGGCATTGCGGTCGAGCTGCTCGCCGGCATCCCCTCGATCATCTACGGCATCTGGGGCCTGTTCGTCTTCGCGCCGTTCCTGCAGACGACGGTGCAGCCCTTCATCATCAGTCTTTTCCACGGCATACCGGGCCTCTCCAGCTTGTTCGCCGGTCCGCCCTACGGCATCGGCCTGCTCACGTCGTCGTTGATCCTCGCCATCATGGTGCTGCCCTTCATCACCTCGATCACCAAGGACGTGTTCGACACGGTGCCGGCGGTGCTGAAGGAATCGGCCTGCGGCATAGGCTGCACGACCTGGGAGGTGACCCGGCGCGTGGTCATCCCCTATACCCGCGTCGGCATCATGGGCGGCGTCATGCTCGGTCTCGGCCGCGCGCTCGGCGAGACGATGGCCGTCACCTTCGTGATCGGCAATGCGCACCGCATCAGCGCCTCGCTATTCGCGCCGGGCACGACGATCTCGGCGACCATCGCCAACGAATTCACCGAGGCCGACGGCGCGCTTTACACCTCCTCGCTGGTGGCGCTCGGCCTGATCCTGTTCATCATCACCTTCATCATCCTCGCGCTCGCACGCTACATGCTGTTGCGCATCGATAGCCGCACGGGAGCCTGACCGATGTCGACCGCCACGTCGCTCTACCGAAGCCGCAAGCGCAAGAACGCCGTGATGATGGCGCTGTGCGTCATCGCTGCCGGAATCGGCCTCGCCTGGCTGGCGCTGATCCTCGGCGCGCTGCTCTACAAGGGGCTCTCCGGCGTCTCGCTGGCCGTGTTCACCGAAATGACGCCGCCGCCCGGCGACGCCGGCGGCCTGCTCAACGCCATCTACGGCAGCATCGTGATGACCATCATCGGCATCATCGTCGGCACGCCGATCGGCGTGCTCGCCGGAACCTATATGGCCGAGTACGGGCGCTTCTCGCGGCTGACCACGGTGGTGCGCTTCATCAACGACATCCTCTTGTCGGCGCCGTCGATCATCGTCGGCCTGTTCGTCTATGAGCTGCTGGTGCGGCCGATGGGCCACTTCTCGGCGATCGCCGGCGCGGTCGCGCTGTCCATCCTGGTGATCCCCGTCGTGGTGCGC
>NZ_RZSC01001679.1:0-418 GCF_003998155.1 Mesorhizobium sp. M1E.F.Ca.ET.063.01.1.1 | reverse complement strand
TTTCCGTCACATCCGTGATTTTCCTGGGAGCGCGTGATCTCGCTCTGTTTCCAAGAGCAACCCGGCTTCTCTTTTGAGATTTGCGTAAACGCAAAGACGCGGCCTGCAAATCAATTATCCTCACGGCATTCAACCGTTGCAATCGAAGGAGATGACGATGCTTACGAGACGTGAAGCTCTATTGGGTTCTGTTCTCACCGCAGCCGCCGTTGCCGCCGTTGGCGCAACGCCGGCCATGGCAGCCGCCAAGCCGAAGGATGTAGCCGGGTTGCCGCGCGAGAAAGTGATCCTCGTCGCGCCGCCCTTCGTGCATGCTCACGACCAGGTGGCCAAGGGGGGCCCCAAGGTCGTCGAATTCACCATGAATGTCGAAGAGAAGCCGATGGTCATCGATGCCGATGGCACGCAGCTCAACGCC
>NZ_RZSC01001678.1:0-418 GCF_003998155.1 Mesorhizobium sp. M1E.F.Ca.ET.063.01.1.1 | reverse complement strand
TGGCAAGATCGTAGAGGCGCGCCACGTTGCGCGTCTCGCTCGGCGGCACGTCGAAGATTTCCTGGAAGGCGCGCACTTCATCCTGAGTGACGATGCCGTCAGCCTTCGCCATCTTGGCCGAGAGCGCGATCATCGCCACCGAGAAGGCAACGCGCCGGCGCAGATCCGGGTCGCCGGAAAACACTGTACGCACGGCCTCGACGACATCGGCGACGCCCGAGGACGCCGACGACGAAACACGAGCGATGAAGTCGCCGAGGCGGTCCCAAATCGACATGCCGGCTACTTAGTGCGAACCGCCCACCGCTATCAAGCCGGGACGATGCCGCAGGCCCAACGGCCGTTGACCGCAGTCCCGGCAAAAAAAGGAAGGCCAGCGCAAGGCCGGCCTTCCGGATTTCATTCGATTGGCTTCTAC
>NZ_RZSC01001677.1:0-419 GCF_003998155.1 Mesorhizobium sp. M1E.F.Ca.ET.063.01.1.1 | reverse complement strand
GTATATATCAACTCCGTCGCGGCAAACTCACCCGCAGATGGCGCGCTTATCTGGAGAATAAGCGACTAACGGAGCTGAGCTGAAGCGTCTCGGCGATCAACTCAGCCCTGCAGCTCACTAGCGTGCGGAAAGCGCGAGTGTCGGCTGCTACCGGAAGCTACCTTCGCTTCACGACGTGAGATGAGGTGCGACCAAAACCTCCAGCATGTTTAATCCCGATGTCTGCTCCCGGACACAGGCTAAGTTTCCCTCTACGGCCGACATCAGGCGCAAAGCGGTCATGCCTGGATCCATCAGCAATAGTTCGAGCGACGGAGACATCCGACAAAACCATTGCTTTCAAGGAGATGGTGCATCCAGAAAGGGCTCAATTCAAAAACCTGCCGGGAAACCAACGCGCGATCGGGATGTATTTGGAT
>NZ_RZSC01001676.1:0-419 GCF_003998155.1 Mesorhizobium sp. M1E.F.Ca.ET.063.01.1.1 | reverse complement strand
GTATGAGTAGTGAGTATGAGTAGAATTTCGGTTCGAACATTTGTTCAATCCTCGCTCCGTTTACTACCTACTACTCACTACTCACTCTTTGTCTCCGCCAAGCCGCCGGCGACACCCCAACCGCCTGTCGAAAGAAGCGAGAAAAGTAGGCCGGATCATTGAAGCCGGTCTCGTAGGCGATGTCCTCGACCGTCCGGATGGTGAAGAGCAGCAGGCGCTTGGCTTCGACCAGGCGCCGGTCGCCGATCGCCTCGCGCACGCCCGCGCCGAGCACCTGGCGCGCGGCCTTGTCGAGCAGGTGGCGGGTGGTGCCGAGTTCCTCGACATAGCGCTCCACCGGCCAGTCCTCGCGGAAGTGCTGGTCGATCAGCCGCCTGAGCCGCCCGCCGAGCGCCACCGCCGCCGGCACCGCGATGGCA
>NZ_RZSC01001675.1:0-420 GCF_003998155.1 Mesorhizobium sp. M1E.F.Ca.ET.063.01.1.1 | reverse complement strand
GAGGCCCGCTGCCCGCCTTGAACGCCAGCGAACCGAACGGATGATGCGCGACCTGTCGCAAGCGCGGGCGCAAATTGAACAGCTTGGGGCCAAAGCTGCCGAGGATCGCGGCAAAGCCGAGGATTCGCTGGCGCAAGCGAGCGGCATGCTTGAGGAGGAGCGTCGCAAGTCGAAAGATCTTCGTGGCGACATCGCCGAAATGGAGCTGTCCAAGGCTGCGATCGCGGATACGGCCGAGCGGGAACGGACCGGCGCAGCCACAGCGCGAGAACGGGTCGAGCAGACCGCAAGCGAGACGGCGCAGGCGCTGGCACGGGAACACGCTTCAGCAGTCGCCGCCCGTGAGGACCTCAACAAAGTTCGCCTTGAGCGCGACGCGGCCGAACAGGAGCGAGCCAAGGCTATCTCAGCGAGAGAGCG
>NZ_RZSC01001674.1:0-420 GCF_003998155.1 Mesorhizobium sp. M1E.F.Ca.ET.063.01.1.1 | reverse complement strand
CGATGCAGAACCACGATTCCGTCTGTGTAGGTATCGTAGAGCGCCTCGTCGAAACGGCGCATGCGTCCGTTCGCGTCGGCAAAGGTGAGAGCGTCGATTTCCGCGGTCTTGTCGCTGCGTTCGAGCAGCGCAGGGCCACCCCGCCCACGCCACACGTTGACAGACGGCACAAGCTCGCGCATGTGCGACAGCGACCAGCGCAGCTGCGGAAAGTTGAGGAAGTCGTCGCTCTCGAAAGATATGCGCTTGTCCGCGGGGGGCGGCGCACCGCGCATCCAGCCGAGTGCATTGGGATTAGACGCGCGGCCATCGAGAAAGTGCTGTCCATTGAATTCGAGCATGTATCAATAGTCTCCTCGTTCGTTGAAAACGTATGGCAGGTAGTCCACGTGGCCCAGGTGTTCTGACAAATTGTTCTGA
>NZ_RZSC01001673.1:0-420 GCF_003998155.1 Mesorhizobium sp. M1E.F.Ca.ET.063.01.1.1 | reverse complement strand
TGCATGTCGACGCAGACGCTGCAGCCGTTGATCTGGCTGGCGCGCAGGTGGACGAGCTTGCGCGTCACATAAGGCACGTCGGCCGCCTCGGTCGACTTGTCCAGCGCCAGCAGCGCCTGCAGCGCGCCGGGGATGAGCATTACGGGGTTCTTCAGTCGTGCTTGCACAATGGCCTCCTTCGGTCGTGTTCTCGCAAACCCCGGGCGCTCAGCATCCGGAGGTCCTGGTTTCTCCAGGGCTTTTTTGGTTCGCCGACACCGTCGCAGGCTGGACGGCCTTTGGGCCACATTGCCTGCCTCGATCAATAACCCGTCGGCTATGAATTAACTCATAACTCGCTAGTTATTGAATTGTCAAGCACGCCTTGGCGAATGCCGGTCGCCCGTCGCCTGCTGGACCGATCATTGCCGCTTTCACGGC
>NZ_RZSC01001672.1:0-420 GCF_003998155.1 Mesorhizobium sp. M1E.F.Ca.ET.063.01.1.1 | reverse complement strand
GGTGATCGGGCTGGCGGCCGCGCCGCAGGTGACACCGCTATCGGCGGCGGCGTGGCTGGTGGCTGCGGCGGCGGCTCTAGCTACCCTCGCCTTCATCGCGCTTATCCTGTTCGATGCGCTGTTGTTCCGGCTGATGGCGAGCCATGACAGCGAGGTTTCGGGCGGCGGCGCGGTCGACGATTTGCTCGCCCGCATGCGGCTGAAGCCGACGCCGGCCCAGACGCGATCGCTCGACCAGCGCATAGCGGGCACGCGCCGGCTGCTGACAAAACAGCGCATAGCCTTTGCGGTGTTCGCGGCAGCGTCACTGATGGCGGCATTGCTTTGAGACTTCGATGACAAAACTCCACATCCGCGCCAACACCTTCACCCTCCTGCAGACCATCACCTCGGTCGGCCTGTCGGCGATGGCCTGGGTGG
>NZ_RZSC01001671.1:0-420 GCF_003998155.1 Mesorhizobium sp. M1E.F.Ca.ET.063.01.1.1 | reverse complement strand
GCTTCGAGGTGTTCGGCAGGTCGGAAGGCTCGCCCTTCGCCATCTTCGGCGATGTCGAGCGCAAGATGTACGGCATCATGTTCCACCCCGAAGTGGTGCACACGCCGGATGGCGCCAGGCTGCTCCGCAATTTCGTCCACAACATCGCCGGCATCGAGGGCGACTGGACGATGCGCGCCTATCGCGAGCATGCCGTCGAGGCGATCCGCAACCAGGTCGGCAAGGGCAAGGTGATCTGCGCGCTGTCGGGCGGCGTCGATTCCTCGGTTGCCGCGCTCCTCATCCACGAGGCGGTCGGCGACCAGCTGACCTGCATCCTCGTCGACCACGGGCTGATGCGCAAGAACGAGGCGGCGAGCGTGGTGGAGATGTTCCGCCAGCACTACAATTTGCCGCTGATCCTGGTCGATGCCTCCGACC
>NZ_RZSC01001670.1:0-421 GCF_003998155.1 Mesorhizobium sp. M1E.F.Ca.ET.063.01.1.1 | reverse complement strand
CATGTCGATTCATGTCCCCGGCGCCCCAATAAGATCCCCGGTTGATGCTTCGCGACGTTCAAATGTTTTCCGCTAACGCCGCTGCGTACCACTCGCCCGCCATGATGCCTTGTCGGCAGCATTGAGGGCTGCCTAAGCCTGGAAGCACCGGTATCAGGTGCTTTCGCGCCCCGTCAGGCCTCCTGAGCGCAGGCGCGTAATGTTTCTTCAAGGATGTCGAGTGCTTCGGCAAATACTGTGTCTTCGATAGTAATCGGGGCGAGGAAGCGGATGACGTTTCCGTAAACGCCACAGATCAGGAGGATGAGGCCCCTGTCGAGCGCCTTCTCGCGGACACTGTTCGTGAATTCTGCACTAGGTTTTCTTGAGCCGGGCACCGTGAACTCGATCGCATTCATGAGACCCAGGCCACGGATGTCGG
>NZ_RZSC01000166.1:0-9819 GCF_003998155.1 Mesorhizobium sp. M1E.F.Ca.ET.063.01.1.1 | reverse complement strand
TTGTTGACGGCAATCGTCAGCGCGCCGAGTTTCTTCTCGATACGTTCCACCGCCGCCGCAAGGTCGCTTTCGGATGTCACCGTGCCGGTCAGCACCAGCGCCTTGCGGCCGAGCGCCTTGATCTTGCCGGCCGTCTCTTCAAGCCCGCCTTTCGAGCTGTGGCCGAAGCAGGCGACATCGGCGCCGGCCTCCGCAAGCCCGATGGCGATCGCCTGACCGATGCCGCTGCCGGCGCCTGTCACCAATGCCACGTCGCCGTGAAGATCGAACAGTTTCATCTCTCTCCCTCTTCCTGAAAGAAGGGGCGCCAGTCCTGCTGGCGCCCCGCGCGGTCCGGTGCCTGGGAGGGTATCACCTGCTGCGCTTTGTTCCCATCCGCCGTGCCTCAGCTCGTGGCGAGCTCCATCACGGCGACATTGCTTGCCTCGTCGCGATCGAGGATGCCGCGCTGGCGGCCGCGGCTCAGCACCAGCACGCGATGCGAGAGCCCCAGCACTTCCTCGAGGTCCGAGCTCACCACCACCACCGCCATGCCCGAGCGGGCGAGGTCGGCGATGACGTCGTAGATCGCCGCGCGGGCTCCGACATCGATGCCGCGCGTCGGCTCGTCGAGGATGAACACCTTGGGCGGCCGCGACACCCATTTGGCGATGATCACCTTCTGCTGGTTGCCGCCGGAAAGTTTTGAGACCGCCTGGTTCGGCCGTCCCTTGACGCCGAGCCTCGAAATGCCGGCCTCGGCGAATCTCTGCACCGCTTTCGGAAACACCCAGCCGTTCGGCGCGACATGATCGAAATTGCCGATGGCGAGGTTCTCGCCGATCGTCTGCTCCAGCACCACGCCCTGTTCCTTGCGGTCCTCCGGCACCAGCACGACGCCGGCCCTGATCGCCGCGGCGGGGCCGCTGAGGCCGATCGGCTGGCCCGCGACGCGCACCGAGCCTGACGAGATCGGGTCGGCGCCGGCGATCGCCCGCACCAGCTCCGTGCGTCCGGCGCCGATCAGCCCGGCGATGCCGAGGATTTCACCCGATTTCACCGAGAAGGAAACGTTGTTGAAGCTGCGCTCCGGAGAGGACAGGTTCTCGACTTCGAGCAGCGTCTTGTCGCCGGGCGGCGAGAGCTTCGGGAACATGCGCTCGACGCTGCGCCCGACCATCTGTTCCACCACGGTGCGCACCGGGATATTGGCGCGCTCGTGCCGCGCGACGATGCGGCCGTCGCGCATCACCACCACGCGGTCGGCGATCTGCGCGATCTCGTCGAGGCGGTGGCTGATATAGATGAAGGACATGCCTTCGGTCTTGAGCTTGCGGATCTGCTGGAAGAGCAGTTCCGTCTCCTCGCCGCCGAGCGCCGCAGTCGGCTCGTCGAGGATCAAAAGCTCCGCGTTCAGCGTCAGCGCCTTGGCGATCTCGACCTGCTGCTGGGCGGCGACGCGCAGTGTGCGCACCTTGCGTTCGGGCGAGACATCGAGGCCGAGGCGCTTCAACTGCGCCGAGGCCTTGGCGTTCATGGTCGCGCGGTCGATGCGGCCGCCGCGCATCGGCAGGCGCCCGACATAGACGTTCTCCGCCACCGACAAGTCCGGCAGCAGCTTCAGTTCCTGATGGATCATGCCGACCCCGGCCTCGATGGCCGCGGCGGGATTGGCGGGGGAGTATGGCTTCCCCCGCCAGATGATGGTGCCAGCATCGGGCTTCGTCGAACCGGCGATGATGTTGGACACCGTCGACTTGCCGGCGCCGTTCTCGCCGAGCAGCGCCACGACTTCTCCCGGCCGCACCTCGAAGCTCGCATCGGCCAGGACCTGCACCGGTCCGTAGCTTTTGCTCAGCCCGTTGACGAAGAGTCCGTTATGCGGGCCTTCGCTTTGGCGAAGTTCAGTGGACATCGTGGCGCTCTCTTGAAGGTGCCGGCTCTTTAGGGATGCTTTTCGATGAACTGCGCGACATTGTCCTTGGTGGTCAGCGTCGCATCCTGCAACTGATCGGCGGCAAGCTTCTCGCCGGCCACGATCTTGATCGCCGAGTCGACGGCGAGCCGGCCCATGCCTTGCGTCTGCTGCGTCGCGGTGACGTCGAACACGCCGTCCTTCAGTGCTTTCAAGGCCGCCACGTCGCCGTCGAAGCCGGCGATCCAGACCTTGTGATCCGGATTGGCGACCTTGACCGCCTGCGCGGCACCCAGCGCCAGCGCGTCGGCCTGACCGAAGATGACCGAGACATTGGGATGGGCCTGCAGCAGGTCCTGCGCCAGCTTGAAGCCCTCGTCCTGGTGCCACTGGTCGCTCCAGAGCTCGCCGACCACCTTGATGTCCGGATAAGCCTTCAGCGCCTCACCGCAGCCCTTGGAACGGTCGACTTCCGGCGTCGTGCCCTTCTGGCCATGGATGATGACCATCTCGCCCTTGCCGCCGGCCTGCTTGGCGATGTAGTCGCACACGCCCTTGGCGGAGTTGACGCTGTCGGTGGCGATGAAGGTGTCGCCGGGCGCGCCGTCGGCGTTGCGGTCGACATTGACCACAGGGATGCCGGCGGCCTTGGCGGTCTTGGTCGGTACGGTCGCGGCGGTGGCGCCGGCCGGGATGTAGATCAGCGCGTCGATGTTCTGCGTGACGAGGTCCTGCACCTGGCTGACCTGCGTTGCCGAGTCGCCCTTGGCGTCGACGGTGATGACCTCGATACCCTTCTCCTTGGCGTAGGCTTCGACAGACTGCTTGATCTGGTTGAAGAAGTCCGCCTGCAGGTTGGCGACGGCCAGCCCGAGCTTCTTGGCGTCCTTGGCCGAGGCGGCGTCGGACAGGCCGAGCAGCGGGACGATGGCCGCGGCCGCAAGCAGCAGTGAACGTTTGGTCAGCATGTTTTTCCTCCGTTGGTGTTCAATTCCGTCCCGCCTGCGCATCGCGGCGCCCCCGGCCGGACAGTCCCAGTCTCGGATCGACCGATCCGTTCCGCCCGGACATCCGGGCGAATTCTCATTGCCTGCGGCGCCGCCACGTGTCGGTGGCGACCGCCAGCGCGATCACCACGCCGATCACCACCTGCTGGACGAAGGGCGAGACGCCGAGCAGGTTGAGCCCGTTGCGCAGCACGCCGATAATCAGCACGCCGATAGCCGTGCCGCCGATCGAGCCGATGCCGCCCGAAAGGCTGGCGCCGCCAATGACCACCGCGGCGATCGTGTCGAGCTCGTAGCCGACGCCCGAGCTCGGCTGCACGGAATCGAGCCGTGCCGCGAGCACGATGCCGGCGAGCCCGGCAAGCAGGCCGCAGACGGCATAGACCCAGTTTGTCAGCGACTTCACCGGAATGCCGGAAAGACGGGCGACCTCGGCGCTGCCGCCGATCGCATAAAGGTTGCGGCCCGTGGCGCGATAGTTGAGGAAGATGGCGAAGATGATCGCCAGCACGATCATCAGCCCGACGGTGACCGACAGGAAGCCGAAATGGCGGACGATCGACAGGTTGGTGAACCAATCGGGAAAGCCGACGATCTGCGAGCCGTCGGTGATCATGTTGGCGAGACCGCGCGCCACCGACATCATGGCGAGCGTCGCGATGAAGGGCGGCAGCTTGGTCACTGTCACCAGCAGGCCGGAGACCAGGCCGCAGAGGCCGGCCACGACCAACGCCGCGGCAATGCCCACCGGAACGCCCAGGTTGAGGTAGTCGGGATAGGCGACATAGCCCATCACCATCGAGGCAAGCGCCAGCACCGAGCCGACCGAAAGGTCGATGCCGCCGATCAGGATGACCAGCGTCATGCCGATCGCCATGATGCCGAGCACGGTGACCTGGTCGAGCACGTTGAGGATGTTGCGAAAGGTCAGGAAGGTATCGGTGGTCAGCGCCAGCGCCAGGCACAAGAGCGCCAGCCCGATCAAAGGTCCCATCGTCCCGGCAAACAGCGCCGAAAGCTTCGCGACCGACGCGGCCTGCGCGGCGCCGGTGCCAGCCTTCAACTCGCTCGTCTCGTTGCTCACGGCCACTTCGTCTCCTCCGTCAGCGGACCGGCGATGGCGCGCCGGCCGCTCTTGTTCACCAGGCACCTCCCTTGTGAACAATTTATCTTTGATATGCAATTTTGTTCAGCTAAAACGTTCATCAGAAAATTGTCAAGTGCCGTGCATGCATTCGGCGATGGTTTGCGCGAACCGACGGTTTGCCATAGGGAAAGTCCAGCGCACCCGGGAGGCACAAGGATGGCGGTGATCGAGAACGAGAGGGCTTCGCGCTTTCCGGATGCCGAGCTCAAGGCCCGCGCTGCCTGGCACTATTATGTCGAAGGCCTGACGCAGGAGCGGATCTCGGAGATCCTCGGCGTCGGCCGCATCAAGGTGCATCGCATTCTGTCGGCCGCGCGTGAGGAGGGCGTGGTCCAATTCCGCATCCGCGACAGCGTCGTCGAATGCGTGCAACTGGAGGAGGGCCTGAAGCAGCGCTTCGGCCTCAGCCAGGCCGTGGTCGTGCCGTCGGCCGCCGACCGCAGCAACACGCCGCTGCTGATCGGTCACGCCGCCGCCGCCTATCTCGCCGACAACGTCAATCCCGGCGATGTGATCGCGCTCGGCTGGGGACGTACATTGAAATTCGCCATCAACGAACTGCCCAGGCGGCCGATCGCCAGGACCACAGTGGTCTCGATGCTCGGCGGCCTCACCCATGCGCAGCCGCTCAACCCGACCGAGAGCGCCTGGGAGTTCGCCGAGAAGATCGGCGCCGAATGCTATCTGCTGCCCGTGCCGGTCTATGCCGACAGGCCGGAGCAGCGCGATGCCTTCATGAGCCAGCGCAGCGTCCAGGACGTGGTCTACAGGGCGCGGCGCGCCAACATCGCGGTGCTCAGCGTCGGCTCCTTCTCCAACGACAGCCCGATCGCCAACTACGGCTTCATCAAGCCGAGCGAGCTGGAGGAACTGCAGGCGGCCGGCGCGGTCGGCGATATCCTGTGCCATTTCATTGATGCCGAGGGCCGCACGGTCGACCATGAAGTCAATCGCCGCGTCTGCGCCTATCCGCTCCAGGACCTGTCCGACATCCCTACCACCATCCTGGTGTCTGGCGGACAGGAGAAGATCGCCGTCATGCGCGCGGCGCTCGCCAACGCGAGAGTTTCCGTGCTGATCACCGACGAGGACGCGGCCAAGGGGCTGCTCAGTCGTTGAAATTCACTGGATCAGAAGCTGCAGATCTTGGGTCGCTTCTCGTAGGACCAGTTCTTCAGCGGCACCGGCTTGAACCTACCCTTGACCGGCTTGCCGGCTTCCAGGTCTCTGGAAGCCGTGGCCTTGCCGGTGAGGTAGTTGATGTCGCAATCACCGATCGTCGTCTCGACGGTTCCGTCTGATTTCTGGATGCCCCAGTCCCAATAGCGGCTGTAGCCGCCGACCAGGAACTTGCCCTGGCGATGGACGATGGTCAGTGTGTCTTCCGTCGATTTGCTGGCGCCGCAACCGAAGCAGGAGGTGATCGCCAGCGATCCCTTGCCCTTGCTTTCGAGATCGAGGATCCGGTCCTCGGTCAGCGCCTTCCGCACGAAATCGGGTTTTCGCGAGGGATCTAGCTTCTCCCCGGCCGTCGCCAGATAGATGTAGAGGTCGGCCGGGCCGTCGTCCTGCACTACCACGGCACGGTCCATCGTGCCGTCCTGGTCGATGTCGAGCGTGAGCTCGAATGCCGGCCTGTCGCCGGCAAGCGCCGGCGCCGGCATTGCCGCCAGGGTGGCAATCAAGGGCAAGGCAGCATGATGAAAAACTGTCTTCATGAGCAATTATCCGCAGCGCCAGGCAACTTAGCATCGGCCGGAGCGCACGCATATGGCGTTGATCACATTCAGGCCGAGCCTAGTCGCGCGTGGATGTCGCGTGTCGCGTGATAAAGGTCGCGGTAGATTTCCTTGCGGGCGCGATAGGTCGGTACCAGCGCCTCGATGGGAACGATCTGCCTTGCCGGTTCCGCAGCCATCGCTTTTGCCGCGTCCTCCGGCGAAGCGAACCAGCCGATTGCCGAGGCCGCGAGCATGGCTGCGCCAAGCGCGGCCGCCTCGTTGACCGGCGAGACGAAGAGCGGCCGCTCGAGCACGCTCGCCATGATCTGCATCAGCAGCGTCGAATTGGTGCCGCCGCCGGCCGCGATCATCGCGCCGGCCTTGCCGGTCTGCTCCTCCATCGCGTCGGTGGCGATCGCCTGTTCCAGCGCGATGCCTTCCAGCACTGCGCGGAAGAGATGCTTTGGTTCGTGATCGAGCGACAGGCCGACGATGGCGCCGCGCGCCGCGCCGTCCCAGTATGGGCTCATGACGCCGGCCCAATAAGGCATGACGAGCAGGCCGTCGCTGCCGGAGGCAACAGTCATCGCCCCCTTTTCGAGCACGGCGGCCGAAGGCGAGCCGGTGGTGCGCACGATCCAGTCGACCAGCTGCATGCCGGAGCGCAGCACGGTTTCCAGCATGAAGCCGGAGCCGGTCGGCGAGACCAGCGTGCGGAATGCATCCGATGTCGTGACCGTGCCGGAATAGTTTCCGCTGACGACGCCCGAGCCCAACGAGAGATAGCTCTTGCCGGGACCGTAGACGCCCATGCCGAGGCCCATCGCCTGGCCGTCGCCGGATCCGGCCACGACCGGCGTGCCGGCCTTCAGGCCTGTCGTCGCCGCGATGTGTTCCGACAGCGTGCCACAAATTTCGCCGGGGGCTGTGAGCTTCGGCAGTTGCTCCGTCCGCAAGCCTGCCGCCTCGACAAGCCGCGGATGCCATGCACCATGCGCTATGTCGAGCAGGCCGAGCGGATCGGCGCTCGCCGTGCTGGTGACGAGGCGCCCCGTGAGCCGGTGGACGAAGAAGGCATGCACGTCGACCAGCGCTGCCGCATCGGCGAGCGCCTGCGGCTTATGCTCCATCAGCCAGGCCAAGGCGTAGAGCGCCGGCGTCGGGTCCGGCGGCTTGCCGCTCCAGTCGCGGATCGCCTCGCGGCCAAGTTCTTCTGAAAGCCGCGCCACCTGGAGGCGGGCGCGCTCGTCCAGCCACAGGATGGCGGGGATGAGCGGCTTGCCGTTCCGGTCGATCAGCGTGAAGCTCTCGCGCTGGTGGGCTATTGCGATCGCCTTGACGCGAGGCGCATCGATCTTGTCGGCAACCTGTCTCAGCGCCGACAGCAGCGCCGTCCACCAATGCTCGGCGTCCTGCTCGAAATGGCCCGGCGCCGGATTGGACAGCGGATAGGTTTCGCGTGCCTGGAAGAGTTCCGTGCCGTCCCGCGCGAAAGCGATCGCCTTCACGGCCGTCGTCGAGGCGTCGATCCCGATTACGACATCGTCCATCAGCCGAGGATCCGCAAGGTTAATGCATGTCGCGCAAAAGTATGCAGCGGTTTTGCGAAAACGGCATGCATGAAAACAAAGACCTAAAGCGCGTCGCCTGGATCCGTTTCAGCGCGACGCGCTTTAGGCCGCGTTGGTAACGAACCGCCCGTCCGACTGGTCGAGACGACGGCGGATCTGGGTTATCACCATCGAATCGTCGGGTACACAATTTTCATAGGTCAGGAAGTCGCCGGCTTTGATCGGCTTCACCACCTTGGCGCGTTCTGCAAGCCCGATCGGCAACACGCCCTTGGCGCGCGCGTCTTCCCAGGTCATGGCGAAGCCGCGATAGTCGTTCTCGCCGATCATGCCCAGCGACTGTCCGGTTCCGAGATTGGTCTTGGCGACCGCCACCGCTTCGGCCACCGGATGGTCGAGCGGCTCCATGTCGGCGCGCTTGTAGACCACGGCGCGCGCCGCCGACAGCGGTACTTCGAGGCTGGTGAGGTGATAGGGGCGGAAGATCGTGAAATAGGGGCCCTTGCCGACCTTGAGGTCGATCATGCGCTCCAGCACGCGAGGGTGCTTCGTCTCGATGATGCAGAACACGCCGGGCGCGACGCCCTTGCCGATCGAATAGTCGACCGCGCCCTTGCGGTGCAGCACGCCGCCGTCCTCGCGCGGGCAGAGCACGCTGGCCAGTTCCTCCAGCGTCGCCGTCGGGCCATGCATGCCGGGCACGTCGGGCACCAGGCCGGTGGCGTTGGCGATCGCCACCATCTCGATCGCCGTCTTCGAGCCGTCGACGAACTCGACCAGCATGCGAGCATTCATGTTGCGCTCGGCCGCTTCCTTCTCGTAGTCGGCGGGCACCGCGTCGATGTTGAGCGGATTGTTCTTGCCCTTGCCGGCGGCGACTATTGTGAAGCCGAGGCTTTTGGCGAAGCCGATGATCTCCAGCGTGCAGGCGGGCTCGTCGCCGGCCGCACCGGTGTAGACGACGCCGGCCTTGCGCGCCTCTTCCTTGAGGAAACGGCCGATGGTGATGTCGGCCTCGACATTGAGCATGACGATATGCTTGCCGTTCTTCATCACTTCGAGCGCGAACAGCGTGCCGATATTGGGATTGCCGGTGGCATCGATGATGACGTCGATGCGGCCGGCGGCGGCGAGCGCATGAAGGTCCTCGGTGACTGCGATCTTGCCGGCCTCGATGGCGCGGTCGATGGCCGCGGCATTGGGCGCCTGCACGATGTCGGAACGGTCATGGCCGGCAAGAAGCGCCGCATCGATTGCCGCCTGCGGCCTGACTTCGGAAATAGCGCCGATGCGCATGCCCGGCATGAGTGCTACCTGGACGACGATATCCGTTCCCATCTGCCCGGCGCCGGCCAGACCGATGGTGATCGGCCCTTGTTTCTCAGCGCGCTGCAGGAGTTCCGCTGCGAATTGCGGATGGGACATGTCGCTTCCTCCACTCATTGGCGCGCCGCCGCGCCGCGATCACCGGTTGAACATTCCTATTTCTATTTGAAAAATATTTCAACCGGCATTTTCGGCGGTTGCTACGGGATTTCGAGTGAGATGGAGTGCGCTGGCGGCGGCCACAGCAAGCAATCAACCACCGAGGCGTGCAAGATCGAGGCGGTAAAGTTTTTACGCTGGCGGAACAGCACCCCCCTCTGTCCTACCGGACAGAGGGGGGTGCTGTGAAGGAACGCCACGAAGACGGTTTTCATTTTGCGCCCTCGCGTTCCTAGCCCAATGGGGACCGCTCAGAAATACCCGTCGGATGCCGCCGTCGCTTCCTTTGGAATCTCCACGCCGTCGACCAGTATCCTGTCGACCAGCTCGTGATGAAAACACACCAGCCCCTTGATGCGCTCGGCCTCATGCACGGGTTCGGGATAATACCAGACCAGGTTCTCGTGCCGCTTCTTAGGTGTGGTCACATGGTAGTAGTTGGAGATGCCCTTGTAGGGGCAGCGCGAGATGTAGCGGCTGGGCGTAAACATATCGAGCCGCGTGTCCGAAATCGGCAGATAGTGGCGCACCGGATGACCGGTCTCGAAAAGGAAAACGCCGCGCCGTGAATCGGCGACTTGCTCGCCGTCGAGGATCACCTGCACGCGCCGCGACGAAGGCAGGCAGTCGACGCGCCGGAACGGATCGCGGGCATGGACGAAGATCTCCTCGTCCTCCTCCCACCAATGCGTCATCTTCGGCCAGTAGAAGGATATGTAGTCCGCGATCGGCGGGCATCCCTTGACGGGGTCGAGATAGCGCCAGGCGCCATCCTCGACCAGCGTGATGCCGGTGTTCAGCGAATAATGCGTGGCCACGCCCTTGAACGGGTCTTCCGTCGTCGTCCGGCTCGGCAGCAGGAACTCCTCGCGCACGTCGCTCATCGGGAAGTAATAGACCGGCAGATGGTCGCTCTCGTAGAACACCAGCGCCTTGGTGGTGTCGGCGACGATCATCGGCCCGACCTGCACGCGCAGCCGCTTGGGCGAGGGCA
>NZ_RZSC01001669.1:0-421 GCF_003998155.1 Mesorhizobium sp. M1E.F.Ca.ET.063.01.1.1 | reverse complement strand
GAGTACGAGCAAAGCGGAGCGCTATCGAAGGAAGCGCCCATTGGTTGCGACGGTTGTGGTCGGCAAGGGTCGAGCAGTGCGTCGAAGCGGCTCTTCGGCGGTTGCCGGTGGCAGCGCGAGGCGATAACGCCCGAAGCTCAATCGGATCGCGTCTTTGATCGCGGCGGCCCGCCGGGTAGGCGGCGGCGCATGCCGTCCGACCGGGAAGCCGGGCGCGACGGATGCGATCAGCCTCAGCATCATCAGGGCTTCCCACATGGTGCTCTCCATGCGCCCCGCGCAGCCACGGCCGCGCGAGGCATCGTCGATCGGAGGAAAGGACCGGCCGGCCCGTGAACGGGTGGGTCAACGGGCCGGCCGGCGCAGCCGGTCAGAGTTGCCCGCCATTCCGGGGTAGGGGTGGCTGGAGCTGTCCGTGCGG
>NZ_RZSC01001668.1:0-421 GCF_003998155.1 Mesorhizobium sp. M1E.F.Ca.ET.063.01.1.1 | reverse complement strand
GATGTGCCCCAGGTTTTGATCAGCCTGATGGAGCGGGCCAAGGACCAAGGTGGCTCCGTCAGGCTTGCGCTCTACGAGCTTGGCGACGACGAATTGAGCGACGCGATCATCGCCGCCAAGGATGTCGTCGAAGTCATCCTTTCCAATTCGGGCAAGGACGAGCAGACGAAGGAATGGGACTTCGGCAACGCGCCGTTCCGGAAGCGGCTGCGCGATGCCGGCGTCGTGGTGACGGACCGCCTGTTCAACAACAACCATATCGGCCACAACAAGTTCGCGGTCTACCGCGATGCCCATGGCAAGCCGCAAGCAGTGATGACCGGCAGCACCAACTGGACCTCGACCGGCATTTGCGGGCAGTCCAACAACGCCTTCGTCCGCGACGACCCGGCGATGGCAGACGTGTTCAACGCCTATTGGG
>NZ_RZSC01001667.1:0-422 GCF_003998155.1 Mesorhizobium sp. M1E.F.Ca.ET.063.01.1.1 | reverse complement strand
GCCCGAAGGGGGGCTCCCCGTGACTTGCCGCCTGGGTTGGCAAGGGCCGCCGGAAAATAGCCGGGCGCAGCCATTGCCTGTCTGGATCGGCCGGCGCCCTATCGCCCTCTTGAAGGCCTTGGGCCGGCCCTCTCCTCAACGGAGGTCCCTTGCGCACCCGAGCCACGAAAACGCCGGCACGCCGCTCCCCTTCCCTTTCCAGTCAGGCCGCGGACGTCATGAAGCGTTCGACATCCTGCGGCGCGAGTTGGACCCGCAGCATCGCCCTCAAGGCGTCGGCACCGAGCAGGCGCAGGTCCTCATTGAAGTCGCCGAGCTGCGGCACCAGGACCATCGCCTCGATACCGGCCGCATTGGTGCGTTCGATGAGAGTTGCCACTGCTCCGTCACCGGCCGGATCATTGTCACGGGCGATATAGAGC
>NZ_RZSC01001666.1:0-422 GCF_003998155.1 Mesorhizobium sp. M1E.F.Ca.ET.063.01.1.1 | reverse complement strand
ATCCACCTCGCGCCAGCATGCTGTTGGTCACTGATCGACGACCAGCCGCAGCGCCCGCGATGCCGGCTGCAGCTGGACCTGCCTGCCCCAGTCGAAGGCGATGAAATCCTGCTCGATGCCGTCGGCGAAGATCACGCCGCCCTCGTTCATGCGCGATGTGATGAGGAGCGGGCTTTCGGTGATCTTGCCGGCGCGCAAATTCGTGGCGGTGGCGACGCTCGGAAACGGCTCGCGCACCCAGAAGCCCACTGCGTGCTCTTCGCGGCCGAGCGACAGGTCGAGATGCGCCGCTTCCATGATCGAGCGCGCCCAGCCCGTCGCGCCGGTGCCGGAGGCGACGATGAGGCCGCTGGAGGAATGGTTTTCCGCCTCGCCCTCCGCCTCGATCCGGTACCGGGCGGACTGGTGGCTGCGCTGGCCGA
>NZ_RZSC01001665.1:0-422 GCF_003998155.1 Mesorhizobium sp. M1E.F.Ca.ET.063.01.1.1 | reverse complement strand
CCCTGCTGCATGGCCATGCAGGCCGCGTTCAGGCCGGGGTAAAGCCCGGCGGCCGTCGCCGCCACCATGCCGGTGCCGAGCAGCACCGCCTCGTCGGCCAAAGGCTCGATGACCGTGCAGCCGGTGGCGTCGGCATAGAGCTCCATCAAAAGCGGGTTCTTGGTATGGCCGCCGGTGACGTGCAGCGTGTCGATCAGGTAGCCGTTCTCGTTCAGCGCCTCCAGCACATGGCGCACCCCAAGCGCGATGCCGACGGCGGTGCGCCAGTAGAGCTTGCACAGGCTGTCGAAGGAGGAATCGAGCGTCAGGCCGCTGACGACGCCGACCGCGTGCGGGTCGGCAAGCGGCGATCGGTTGCCGTGGAAATCAGGCAACACATGCAGCCTCGCCGCCAGCGCATCGCCTTCAGTGGCGCGCAGCTC
>NZ_RZSC01001664.1:0-423 GCF_003998155.1 Mesorhizobium sp. M1E.F.Ca.ET.063.01.1.1 | reverse complement strand
GCCTCCCAGAGTGCGGCGGCGATATCGTGGGCGGAATTGTTCGAACCGATGACGACTGCCTTCTTGCCGGCATAGGCGTCGGGGCCGGGATGCTTCGAGGAATGGTGCTGATCACCCTTGAAGCTGTCCATGCCCTTGAAGCTTGGCATGTTGGCCTTGCTGGACATGCCGGTCGCCAGCACCAGCTGCTTCGGCTTCAGCGCGATGTCCTTGCCGTCACGGTGGACGACGACGGTCCATTCCTTCGTCTTGTCGTCATAGGCGGCGCTCCTGGCCTCGGTCGAGGACCAGTAATTCAGCTCCATGACCTTGGTGTACATTTCCAGCCAGTCGCCGATCTTGTCCTTGGGCGAGAAGACCGGCCAGTTCCTGGGGAAGTCGATGTAGGGCAGATGGTCGTACCAGACCGGATCGTGCAGGCAG
>NZ_RZSC01001663.1:0-423 GCF_003998155.1 Mesorhizobium sp. M1E.F.Ca.ET.063.01.1.1 | reverse complement strand
GGCGGTCGGCCCGGCTATCAGGATCGCGTTCTTCACGCGGCCCTCGCCCGCCTGTCCGGAAGTCTCGATGCCGCTGATCGCCACGCTTGTGTCCCATCCCGAAGGCCGCGCTGTCTCGGCCACGCTTGCGAATATGGCCTCACGGTCGGTCGGTGCAAGCGCTGTTCGCTGGCTGGCGGAGGACGTCGCCTGCGATCTCGTCCTGCCGGAAACGGCGAACGCCGCTGAAGCGGCCGCCGCCCTGCGCGTCGCGCTCGCCCCGGAACCGGTCGACGTGATCGTCCAGCCGGCCGATGGCAGGCGCAAGAAGATCCTCATCGCCGACATGGATTCGACGATGATCGACCAGGAGTGCATCGACGAACTGGCCGACGAGATCGGCGTCAAGGATCGCGTCGCGGCGATCACCGCGCGCTCAATGAA
>NZ_RZSC01001662.1:0-423 GCF_003998155.1 Mesorhizobium sp. M1E.F.Ca.ET.063.01.1.1 | reverse complement strand
ATGCTTGCCTGAGCGGTTCGCCGAGGAAGCTCTCGAATCCGGATTGAACGATAGACGCTGCAAAAACGATTTTGTCGGCGTGTTCGGCGATGGCGAGGGCGTGCCTGTTCAGACTGTAGGACTCCAAGACTCCAGGCAGTTCGTGAACTAGAGAAACCGTGCGGAAGCCAGCTTCCTTTAAGACCGGAACCATCAAGCCAGATACCGTGGTGTTTACAATAGCGACCTCGGCACCAGCATTCCGTATCGCCTCCAATTTTCGGCGCACCAATTCCACTGGCTCGCTGTCGAGAGCCACGCGGTGCAGCGACGCAACCTCGGCAAAGCGCGAAAGCATAGGGCCATCGCCGAGGACGATCATATCTACATCATATTGCAGCTCCCCAAATTCCCGGGCCATCGCCAGAGCGAGCAATTGTGCAC
>NZ_RZSC01001661.1:0-423 GCF_003998155.1 Mesorhizobium sp. M1E.F.Ca.ET.063.01.1.1 | reverse complement strand
CTGCGAGGTGCATGAGCGCTTCACCGCGGCCGATATCCGCGAGCTACGGGAAGCGCATCCCGGCGTGACCGTACTTGCCCATCCCGAATGCCCACCGGAGGTCGTCGCTGAGGCCGACTTCGCCGGCTCGACAGCGGCAATGTCCGACTATGTCGGACGGCACAAACCGGCGCGCGTCGTGCTGATGACGGAATGCTCGATGAGCGACAATGTCGCGGTCGAGCACCCGGACGTGGATTTTGTGCGTCCGTGCAACCTTTGCCCGCACATGAAGCGCATCACGCTTCGTAATATCCGCAGCGCGATCGAGGAGAACCGTCACGTCGTCACGATCGATCCATGTGTCGCCGAGCGGGCCCGCTGGGCCGTCGAGCGCATGCTCTTCGTATGACCCCAGACATCCATGACATTGGCGGGGCGCCG
>NZ_RZSC01001660.1:0-423 GCF_003998155.1 Mesorhizobium sp. M1E.F.Ca.ET.063.01.1.1 | reverse complement strand
GAATTATCTTTCTTTGGAAAGTGAACGGCTATCAAGGCCGTTCATCGCCCATATCAACCGCGAAGTTCGCCTGCGATAATGATCCTATGAATTCTGAAGCGCAAGTTCGTGGAACGAACCAGGCCAGTGGCGACATCAACGCTGCGCGCCCTGCCCTCGCCGGGCTGGCCAAAGCGCTGCCGCCGCATGTCTGGTTTTGCGTCAGCGCGGTCTTCCACTATCTCGGACCGGCCTTCGCCGTGCTGCTGTTCGCTCAGGTCGGCGTGCTCGGCATGGCCTGGCTGCGCATCGCCACGGCCGCGCTCGTCTTCGCGCCGCTCACCAAGCCGTGGCAGGTTTTCGCGCGCGCCGACCGCTCGGCACGGCTCCTGCTGTTGGCCTTCGGCGCCTGCCTGGCGGTGATGAACTGCGCGTTCTATCTGG